>NZ_CAJXIP010000010.1 GCF_913054395.1 uncultured Roseovarius sp. | reverse complement strand
ATTGACGCGATGCGCGAACGGCAAAGAGTGCTGGAAGCACAATCGTCACTAGGGGCAATCTTGGCAGAAGTACTTCATGAAGGTTCTCCGGAAGCGACGTTCGTCAAGAAGAGCGCTGATCGAATGAGTATCATGCTGAAGACTTTTCTGACTGGAGACGACAGCGGAAAGAGCAAAGCGAAAGAGTACTTTTCTGAACGAATACCACAGTTAAAAGCATCCGGAGACAAGCTTGCTGAGCTGTTTCGCATACTGCGTCCGTTGGCCGGGGGAAAACGAAAACAGCCGTCGCTGTTTTATCCCAAGACAACGATCACTGACGCATTGGCGTTATTTGAAGACCATAACGTCGTTTTCGACGTAAAGACCACCGCTCAGGGTATGGAGCTTCTTGGGCACTCAGAGGATCTCACAACTGCGATGGTCAACATTGTCGGAAATGCAACGCACTGGCTTGAGGCGACAGGCACCTCCGAGCCGCGTGTTCAAATCACGATCTCTCGCTCTGAGAATGGTGGTCACGTATTCATCGAAGATAATGGACCAGGTGTTCCCGAAGAATTCATGGAGCGCATCTTTGAAGTTGGGTTCACGCTGAAAGATGGCGGTACGGGGCTCGGTCTGAACATTGCGCGCGAGGCGTTGGCACGATCGGGCGGCAAGCTCAAGTTTCATCCAGAGCATGAGGACGGAGCAATGTTTGAAATAGAATTTCCAGCGGGGCCAGACCATTGAATACCAAAACTATTCTCGTCGTTGAAGACGAAGATCGCATGATCGCGCTCATGAAAGAGGCGCTGGAAGACTGGAACGACGCCAACATTGATAGCGGACGCTGTTTCAAGGCTGTTCCAGTCAATTCGATTGCAGGTGCGTCAGAGGTGATTTACGACTTAAAGGTCGATTGCGCGATGGTTGACTTGCGTCTCCCGACAGATCAAGTGGGCAAGCAGACTTCCCCTGAATCTGGAAATGCACTGGCTAACGACCTCATCCTAAAAAAAGGAATGCCCGTGGCGATTGTTTCGGGTTACCCGGCGGAGATGGAGGATCACCTCACTGGTCTGCCGGTAAACAGATTCGACAAAGCTGATGACGGTTACGAACAGGCACTCAACTGGCTAGGAGAGCAATGGACGCTGATGGAAGCGCTTAGAAGCGTGCGCAATGTTCTCGAACTGTCCACAGGTGAAGTCTTCGCTCGCAGAATTTGGCCAAATTGGTCGCAGATGGTAGGCGCAATAGGTATCGACGGCGAGAAGCTGGCCACGGCGATTGCTCGGCAATATGCCAGTCACACTGCTGAATTGCTCGGTCAAGAAGCAGCGGGCGACTGGCATCCATTTGAAAATTTTGTTCTACCGTCCTACATCGCAGACAGAGCCCATACGGGAGATATTTTCGTCCTTGATGATACTAAGTGGATCGTTCTGACACCGCAGTGTGATATGGCAACCGGCAAGGCGCCAAATGTGCTGCTCGCCGCATGTTCCGTAGGCGATGAAAACTGGAAGAGAAATATTGATGCGCTCAAAGCGGCAGAAAGCCAGTCGAAAATAGAAAAGGCTAATAAGTACTTTCGCAAGTTCGTGAACCAGAATCTGCCCGCATCCGATCATTTTTTACCCCCCATTCCGGGCACCGAAGATCCGATCCTTGTAAATTTTACGACGGTTAGAACTATCCCGCTGGAAGAGCTAAATCAACAACTTGCCAACAGAGTTGCGTCGGTCTCACCTCCGTTCCTGAGCAACCTTGTGCAGCGATTTGGTGCATTCATCAGCCGAACTGGCCAGCCAAACATCGACGTTGAACATTTTTGAACCGTCGACGGCTCAGGGAGGCTAGGGGAGGGGGCGCGATGAAGCGTTAACTCAACGTTAGAACAAAATGTGAACAGGTGTCGGAAATGGGGTTCCCAAACCATCTGGGACTCTTTATGACATGTTGTCAATAAATGACACATAAGAGGGCGGGCAGATGGACACACATCCAAGAACAGAATTCGCAGAGCTGATGAACCGAGCCGGTCTGGGCCTCAAGGAAGCAGCCGAAATGCTCAGCACCAACGAGCGAACCGTGCGGCGGCATATGAACGGCGAAGGCAAGCGCATCGACGCCCTCAAGATCGAAAAGCTGCGCGAGGTTGCGAACTCACGCTGCGCCCAGGGCAGGCCCGAAGGTTTTCGTTTCATAGACCTCTTCGCCGGTGTCGGCGGGATCAGGATTCCCTTCGAGGAAATCGGTGGCCGTTGCGTCTTCACCGCCGAGTGGGACCGATTCAGCCGGGAGACCTACAAGGCCAATTTCCCGGAACCGGCCGACAGTGAACACGTCTGCGCGGAAGACGTTCGGCCGTGGGCGGTTGAGCCAGAGAAAATCCCCGCCCACGACGTTCTACTTGCCGGATTTCCTTGCCAGCCCTTCTCCATTGCCGGGGTAAGCAAGAAAAATGCGCTTGGCCGCCCGCACGGATTCATGTGCGATACCCAAGGTACCCTCTTCTACGATCTGGCCAAAATTATCGACCATCACCGGCCCCCGGCATTCCTGCTGGAGAACGTGAAGAACCTTGAGCGCCATGACGGCGGCAAGACCTTTGCCACGATCATAAACGTTCTGGAAAACGAGCTGGGCTACCGTGTCTTCTACCGTGTCATCAGCTCAACGCCGTGGGTGCCGCAGAAGCGGGAACGCATCTTTATCGTCGGCTTCAAGGATCACAGCGTCGAGTTCGACTTCGACCAACTCGCGGTGCCCGAGGGCGATGGCCCGACACTCGGCTCGATTCTCGATAAGGAGGTCGATCCGAAATACACGCTGACCCAGCACATGTGGAACTATCTCCAGGGCTACAAGGAGAAGCACCGAAGCGCCGGGAACGGTTTCGGTTATTCACTCTTCGGGCCGAAGGACGTGGCCCGGACCCTCTCGGCCCGGTACTACAAGGACGGTTCCGAAATCCTGATCGAGCAGAAGGGTAACCGGCCGCGCCGTCTGACCCCGCGTGAGTGCGCCCGCCTTATGGGGTTCGAGAAGCCGGGAAAGACCGACTGGAAAATACCCGTCTCTGACACGCAGGCCTATCGCCAGTTCGGCAACGCCGTGGTCGTGCCTGTCGTACGGGCTGTCGCGCAGCTCATGCAACCTCGTATTTTTGAGGCCATGGAGCTGGACGGTCGCAAAGTCCCGGACACTGTGCAGGTGCAACTGCCGCTGCCAGAACCCGGCATAGCGGCAGAGTAGTGCCTGCCGATATCGTCTCGCCCGCTACGCGGAGACGGATGATGTCGAGCATCCGGGGCAAGAACACAAAGCCCGAGTTGGCAGTACGTTCGGCGCTCCATCGCGAAGGTTTCCGGTTCCGGTTGCATCGCAAGGAATTGCCCGGCTGCCCCGATCTGGTGTTCCCACGACATCATGCCGTCCTCTTCGTTCACGGTTGCTTCTGGCATGGGCACAACTGCCACCTGTTTAAGTGGCCTTCGACCCGGCAGATGTTCTGGCGGGACAAGATCGAGGGCAACATGGCGCGGGACGAGAAACAGCGCGCCGCTCTGCTTGATGCGGGCTGGCGAATTGCAACCCTTTGGGAATGCGCGATGAAGGGGCGGACCCGCCTGCCATTCCCTGAGGTTGTCGAATCCTGCGTCATGTGGCTGAATTCAGACAAAAGACTTTTGGAGATCAAAGGCGATGAGACGCGGGCAGCTCGCTGACTATTTCGAAGGTGTCGGGGTCAAGCGGCTTTCGGCCGTGGATGCCGAACTGAAGACATCAAACCAGCACGAGGTCGGAACGACCCGGAAAATGCGGGATGACTTCCTCGGCGAAGATCATCAGAAGAAGTTCGATGCGGTCTATGTCTGGCTGGGCGAAGACCAGGACGGTATCACTGCTGAGGGCTGGGCAACCCACTATGACGCGCGGCTAAACAAGCCCAGAGCGGCGGAATGGCGGCTCTACTACCCTTCCAATCCCGTTACCGAGGCCATGAAGGCCGGTGACACCCTCTTCCTTGCAAAGGACCGACACGGGCTTCTGTGGTTCATCGTGGCCCCCGAAGGATCGACCAGCGAGCAGCAGCTGTTCTGGCTGTTTGGCCTGCGCCCTGAAGGCCAGTCCTTCGTTTCCCGGGAGTTCACCGACGCGGAACCGGAGCTGGACTTCGCCGCCCGATACATCCTCGATGAGCTGGGGGTCGAATTCGAAGAACCCGAATCCGACAAGCTCGACAGCATCATTGAAAAGTTTGGCACCACCTTTCCAACAACGGCTGTGTTCTCGCAGCTTGCACGGCTGACCCTGCCCGAGGTCCGGGCCGAGGACGACCCTGATGCGGCACTGGTGGCATGGCTCGATCATGAAGAGGCCCTGTTTCGCCGCCTCGAACGCCGCGTTGTGGCCGAACGCCTTGAGCAGGGTTTTGTCACGGCTGAGGGAACAGACGTGGATGGGTTCATCAGTTTTTCTCTTGGTGTACAGAACCGGCGGAAGTCCCGCATGGGCCATTCACTGGAAAATCACATCGCGGCAACGCTCGATGCATTCGATATCGCCTATGTTCGGGGCGCGATTACGGAGCACAACCACAAGCCGGATTTTCTCTTCCCGAGTCTGGCGGTCTATCAGGCAGCTGCGGATGGCGATGCCGGTTTGACAATGCTGGGTGCGAAATCCACCTGCAAGGACCGATGGCGCCAAGTACTGGCTGAAGCCAGCAAGATTCCCCGAAAGCACCTCCTGACGCTGGAGCCTGGCATCACAGAGCCGCAGACGGCGCAAATGGAAGCTTCCAACCTTCAGCTCGTTGTACCGAATGCAATCCAGGCAACCTATACCACGATGCAGCAGGGTTGGCTCTGGTCAGTCTCGACGTTCATCACACATGTAAGACGAAACCAGCCGTCTTCTTAGGCAAAGTTCATTTGGGGCGAATTTACTCAACCCATTGATCGCCGTTTGCGAGTTCTGCCAAACGCCGTCCGAGCGCAGCAACGATCAAGTCCTCGATCTCAGCCACCCGCAGGCCGTGATCCAGCGCCAAACGGCTCACCAGTTGTTCGATCCGTGCGTCCCTGGGCCCATACAGAACCCAGTCATTCAGGAGGTGGCTGTCAGGATGCGTTCGGACAGGCAGTCCGTTTTCGGCTTGGGACCGAACAAATGCCTGCAAACGCTGGCGCCTCTCGGCATAGTCACACATTCTCAGACCAACCTTTCCTCGTACTCAGATGTCGACAATTCTCCTGCGACGACATTCCCGTGTTTATGCTGGCGATTTATAGGAAGAACGACAAGGCGAGCCACCCGACGACTTCGCGCGTCCTGGCATCGAGGATGCGTTTGATTGCCTTCGCTTCCAGTCTTTCTTGTCTCGACATGGTTTCCTCTCCGTTTTCATTGATCCACGGAGCGCCCCGTTCCCGCGCCTTCGTCATCATCGAAGGGAGGGTAAGCCCGCTTACCCCTGCCGAGCGGCGAGCGTGAGAGGATAGGGGTGAAGCGAAATCGACAGGGGTGGTGCGGCCCGCAGGCGAAGCCGAGGACACGGCCCTGTCTATTTCGCTTCAGGGGGAAGGAAGCCGAAACTCCTTCCCCCTTCCAAGGACGGGTGTGGCGCGGCTGGCCGCGCCCCTTCTGTCTTTCAGTGCGGATGCACGGGGTTGCTGCTTGCACGAGCGGTATCTGCTGGCCACAATGAAATAGCCCATTGAAACCATACGGACGGCAAGATGCCCGATTTGATCCTTAACCTGTCATACGACCTCTATGGGCGGCTTTGTGAACTGGCCCGGGACGATGGGGTTTCCGCTGAAACGCTGGCCCGCCAGACCATCACCTTGAAGGTCGGCTGCAACCCGTCTTCGGAGGAAAAACCGATCTCGACCGGCTTTCTTAGGCGGCATACCGATGATGTTCTGGCGATTGCAGATAGAGAGGCCGTTTATCTCAAGGATTCGGAAGAGCGGAAGTTCGTTTTGGTTTCAGCGGATTACGACCCGCGACTTCTGACGCCCGGCACATCCGGAGGTTGACGCCTATCTTGGGGGCTGTCTGCCCCCGTGCCTGGCGGCACTCCCCCGAGGATACTTGGAGGAAGATGAAATCATGACCCCGGCTGAAGCGCGTCGAGAGCACATGACGCGCCGCACCCATTCGCTGCGATAGCGTGAATCGTAAAGCTTCAAGACGAAGCTGCCCTTTCCTGAAAGCACCTTTCATCAAATAGTTCTTTATTTGTTCCCACCCAAGCCTTAGAGTTTTGGACAGGGCCAAACAGGAAAGCACGATGAAGATTAGGGTTAGCCAGTTCGTCGATTTCGCGTATGGCGACAAGCGCAAAGACAAGGCGAAAGTCAGAAGCATAATTGACGAGCTCGATTTGCCATATGATCCGGCCAAGGATCGCTACAAGCAGTTTCGGGAAGCTTTGATATCTTTCGAAGATCAAAAAATTTCGACTACTGAGTTTCTATCACTGCATTCCAACGTTTCCGCAAATAAGTCTGCCGGATACAAGGTTTTGTGCCAAAACTATCTGGATTTGAAAGAGGATCACGCGCTCATTTGGCAGGGCCGCAGCCCTATCGAAGCGGAGATTGCTGGCCTACACATCGCAACGGCCTGGTACTTACGTACAGAAGCAAACAATCAGAGACGCATCATTTTCCTACATTTTGGAAAAGAACAGCTGCCACGGAAGAAGGAGCGAGGCCTGCTAACTATACTACGGTTGGCTAAACCGGATTCGGCAGGAGTCGGCATTCTGAACATCCAGCCGGGCACACTGATAACTGCAACACGGCTGGATCAGAGCGAGGCCGACTACCTGCGTAAGCGCGCTGAAAAATTCATAGCTCTCGCTAAGGACATTAAGGCAGGCGGCTAGCGGGATTGAACGCCGCTGAAATGCTCACAGCCCTGCGGCGGCAAAGGAAACAAATCTTTGCCGCAACCCGGTTGTCAGACGTCGAACCATCATCGTTTCTTCTTCTCGTCCGCACTCAGGCGTTCCGCGCGGTCCATCATGCGTTGCATCTTGGCACCCGTGCCGGTCGAAGGGCGGGGATCTGTTGCGGATCTAGGTGAACGGGCTGCGTCCGACCCCGCATTCAACCTTCCACTCATGTCGCTGGTCGTGTTCGTGGGGGACTGGTTCCTTTGCTGTGGCCGCTGCGGCTGCGTCATCTTGCGGATGCTTGCCCCCACGGCCGAGGCCGCCCATCCCGAATTGATATCGCCTGTCAAAGTCCGCACGATCACGGGAATGGCAAGGACCATGCCAAGGGACACCAGGACGACCGCGAGGAAGGGCAAGGCAGCGCCGATACTGCCGAGGTTATCGGCGCTGCCGACCCGGCTCTGGAGCACGCTGAAAAGCCCGAAGATGACAGACATCGTTCCAGCGATCACCACGGGGTAGAACGACCAGCTGATGATTGCTGCCAGCCAACGCTGGAAATAGTCCTGTGTCGCGCGGAACATCGACATGGCGATCATCACCGGCGCAAGGCCGATGAGGAAGGCCACCATCGCCTTCGCCAACACCAGGATAACGCCCGCAGCACCGCCGACCAGCGCCAGCAAGGCAGTGAAGAAGACGCTCAGCAATGCCCCTGCCATCCATGGCAAGCTATCCCCGATGGAGTTGGCATGATCGGCCAGATCATCGAGTACTTGATCGAACCGCCCTGCGAAATAGGCCGCTCCGGCGCCAGTCTCTCCCGTGATCGAGCCGAGGATCGTGCCTGCGAGATTGTCGAGGCCATCGGTGATAAAATTGCTGACCAAGTTGAAATTCACCCAGTTGAAAGCGAAGGCATTGATCAGGCCGATCTTGAACACGAGCGGGATAAGATCGTTCATATCCATAGGCTTGAACTGATAGGCCATGTTGATGAACAGGAAGATGATGGCCAGCGTGGCGGCCAGCATCACCGCACTCCCCATTCCCGACGTGATCGCCGCGAACTGGGATTCCGCGACGGTTTCCAGGCCCTCGTCCGCTGCTTCCACGAGAAATGTCACGATACCCATTATTCCGCCTCCTCACACAGATCGCGCACGGTATTCCGAAGCCCTGAGATCACCGGGAAATAGGCCGCATCCGCCCAGTCGTCGTAGGTGGAAGACGGTCCGTCTGCGAAGCCGAGGTTCTGGTACTCGTCCTCAATGATCGACCAATCAGGCTGAAGCACCGCGCAATCGCAGCGGCCTGTGTCCAGCACCTGCTGGTAGCGGCGCAGACTGTAGAGCTTGTCGGCCGCGACGGAGCGCCAACTATCGCGGAAGGAGGAAAAGGTCAGGTGGTCCGGTCGCGGCCGGATCGCGCAGCCGTAGCGGTCCATCTCAGCGGGTTGAATGGAAGTGTTCAACTCGACCTGATCCGCCATCGCCGGAGCGGCGGTCAAGGTGAGAAACAAGATAGCTCGATAAATCATACGGTTACTCCTGTCGCTTGTTCGATGTTCAGTGTTGCTTGTTCGGTGTCGCGTGTTGCCTGTTGCTTGTCCGGTGTCGCCTGTTGCGTGTTGACTGTCCGGTGTTGAGTGGCCAGGGTCGCGTGTCGCGTGTCGCGTGTCGCGTGTCGCGTGTTCATTGTTGCGTGTCCGGCAGGGGGGCGGATGCGCCGATCAATGGCGTAGGCCATGAACGTCCTCCCCGATCTCGTCGGTCACCGCGTCCCGAGGCGCTTCTGCGCCTCCAGCGCGAGCGACAGGCTGTCCTTCAGCTTCGAAGGTGCCTGCCCGGTGTTGGGGCCACCCTGCATCCAGCCGTTCAAGAACTCGACCAACGAGAGCTGTGATTTCAGCAACGCGATCATGGAGCCGCGCAACCCATCCAGTTCCGTCCGCCTGTCCTGCCCGGAGGCGGTCAATTCCTGCGCGGATGCCTTCGAGGCTTCCGTCAACTGCTCGACGTAGCCCAGCAATTCGCGTTCGAGCGGCGTCAGACCATCCATCGTTCACTCCTTCGGGATCATCAGGCAGTCCACGGGCTCCCCCGCCAGCGAACAGCGGGCCAGCGTCGCCCGGCCGCTGCGCGGGATCAGATAGGTCGCCTCCGGTCGCTCGATCAGCCTGAGTCCCATCGTGTTCAGGTTGGGCATCAGCCAGGTCATCACCGACCAGGTCGAGACCCCGGCGCTGATCATCAGAAAGCAGGCCACCAGCATCGGCCACATCAGCGCCTTCCATTCCGGCCGCGCGGCGTTCGCGCTCTGCCGTAAGAGGTGCTTCCTCACGCGCAGCAGGTAGCCTTCCGTATCGGTCTTGATTGTAGCCAGCGCGCTTTCGGCAATGGTCTGCAAATCGCTCCTGAAGCTCTGCAACTGTGCGTCGATTGAGGCGGCGTTCTCCTCCCTGATCCGCTCCATATCCGCGTTCAGTCTCTCGCTCAGCCGTTGCTTCGGCTCTCCAGTCTTCATGGAAAATCTCTCCTTTCAGGCGAAACCGTTCTTCGGTCTCGGGGTCTTGGACGGTCAGGTAATCCTTGCCCGCACGGGGCACCTCGAAGCCCGCATCGGTGAGGGCGGCGATCATGCCGGTGCGATCCTCGATCAGCCCGACGGAAATCTGGTCGCCGATCCAGGCATGAAGGCCGTCGCGCCCGGAGGCGCGGTCCGGGGTCTCCGACACCGGCTTGACCTCGGCGGCACGCTCCACGTCCATGGGGTCGGCCCAGCTGTGGGTCTTGTTCATCAGGTCGCGCAGGCTGTCGAAGGCGCGTTCATAGCCGGGCGGGGCGATGTTGAGGCTGCGCCTGCTGTGCAGCTCCATGCGCGGCGTGCAGAAATGCAGCTCGACGCGATCCTCGTGGGTGTGGCGCACCCAGAGGCAGGCATAGCGGTCGGCATCGAGGCCAGCGAAAGCGATCTCCTCGAAACGGTCGATCAGCTCCTGCTGCTGGTCCTCGGTCGGGGCGTCCTCGCGGGCGAAGCTGACGACCCCGGCGCGGTAGGTCCACTGGTGCGGGCAGGCGTCGATCAGGTCGATCATGCCCTGGGGATCGCCGCGCACGATCTCTGGCAGAGGCGCACGCGTCACGGTCATCGGTTGGCCCGACGCATCGCGGATAAGGTCGCGGTTGTCGTCATAGGCAAGCACCGTGCGGGCGGTCAGGTAATCGACAGGCCCCGCACCGCCACCCTTGCCGTTGGGGAAGAACTTGATCAGCATCCGGGCGGCCTCCGGTGCTGCGCAAGGATTTCCACCAACCGCCGCTCGATGCCGACCAGCGCCGCCGCCACGCGCAGGGCCTCGATCTCGCTGGCCCGGCCCGCGCGGGTCGCCGTGTTGAGCCACCGCGCGATCTGGTTGAGGTTCCCACCATAGCGGGACACAGCCAGCACGAGCGCTGGATCGACACGGGGCGCGGGCTTGCGCCGCTTCGGAGCAACGCCGGTGGCGAGCTGTCGAAGCATGGCGGACATGGAAAGCCCGCGATCCGCAGCCGCCTGCCGGATCAGCGCCTTTTCCTCGGAGGAGCAGTAGAAGAACACGGCTTGCTGCTTTGCCGAGGGGACCGCGCCCGGCGCGGTCCGGTTGGGGTTCGAAGGGGAGGCTTGCCGCCCCTCGCAAGGCCCCGGTTCGACGGTCGAAGACCTAGAACCGGGTCGCCTTGCTCTTTGCTCAGACTGCATGGCGATGCTCCACGATTTCAGGCACCTTACGGATCAGATCTCGCAGCAACAGGAGCTGGTCCCGCCACTCCGCGCTACCCGCCGGAGCCGGTGTTCGGGCGGGTAGCCAGAAGCCCAGATGGTGCTCGTGTGGTGACAGGGGCAGGCTGCGCTCCAGCGTGGTCATCCCCTCTCTTGCCAGCCTCGCGTTCCAGTCCCGGACAAAGCAGATACCTCTCGGCACAAAGACCAGGTCCTGGTTCGGTCGCGGTCCGCCGGATTGCCCTTCATCGGGCAAATCCGGCGCGGACCCGCGCCCCTGTTCTTTTCTAAGTTCTTGTTCTCTGTTCGGGGGGCGATCCTGTCCCCCTTTGCCGGACAGGTCTGTCCCGCTTTGCGGACAGGATTGTCCCCCTTTGGCACGCGAAAAGGGGACAATCTTGTCCTTATCTCGGCGCCGGTTTTCTTCCTCCCGGCGGCGTTCTGTGGCCCGTTTCAGCGCGGCTTCTGTTGGCCGATAGCGCGAGGAATTGCCCTTGTTGGTGCCGCGTTCAACGGTCAGGTAGCCTGCCGATTCAACCTTGTTCAGCGCCCGCTTGACAGACTTTTCGTGTTTGCCAATGGCCGCGCCAATGGTCTTGAAGGACGGGTAGCTCTCGCCGGTCTCGTGGTCCGCATTCTTGAGCGCCAGGAAGAGCGCCACGCGCAGGGCATTGTCATCCAAGCCATGATCGGTGACCATCTCCAGCAGGTATTGCAGCTTAATCTTGCAAAAGGGCAGAAGTTCAGACATCGGCCCCTCCCGCGATTGCGATCACGCCGGTGGTCTGGTATTCATTGGAAACAGAGACTTTTCTTGAGCCGTTGAGGTGGGTGGCCGCCCCCTCAGCGGTTTTTCTTTGTCTTATTGTCGATTTTGGTTGTTTCGCAGTTTCATGATGCGTTCTCGCTATGTCCTGCGAAATTTTTCTGATAACCTCTTGATTTACTGAAATATTCGCCCAATTTAGGTTCTGGCGCCTTTGGCGTGGGGGTTCGAGTCCCTTCACCCGCACCATATCAATAAAATCAAAGACTTGCGTGTTGTGGTGCAGGTGGGAAACACCCTGCATCCGGATGAAATCTGCTGGTTTGTTGCGACGGCCCTGGCCCGGCTTTCGCCCTAGATGACAGTGCTGCTTTGCAGGCCGGGTGGCATTTCAACCCTGGCGCACCACGCAGGTTGAAAAAATCATGGCCGCCCGGCCAAACCGCAACAAGCGTTAAGGCCGGGCGCGTCGTTGTTTCAGACCCTGTGCGAGCTTTTGCAGCGGGCAAAGTAGATCACGCCGCCCAATACAGCGCCGATGATCCACGCATAGCCCGAAAGCTGACCGAGGAAGGGCACCCATACCGTCGCCACCGAGAACACCGCAGCAATTGCAAAGGCGACAAGCGCGTTGTCATTCCACCCGTTGCGGAAGTGATATGTGCCACTTTCCATGTTGTAGAGATCATCGCGCTTCAACTCCTGTTTGCGCAGGATGTAGTAGTCGACGATCATGATCCCGTAGAGCGGGGCCAGCGTTGCGCCAAGCGTATTGACGAAGCCGCTGATGCCGAACTGACTGATGAAGCTTGTCCACAAGCCGCCGATGATCAAGGCAAACCCCGAGGTGATCAGACCCGCCTTGCGGAAACTGATCGTGGAGGGGGACAGGTTGGCGATGCCATTGACGGCGGGAATGAAGTTCGCAACCAGGTTGATCCCGACCGTGGCGGCAAAGAACGTAATGGCGGCCACGATGCCCAGGATCACGCTATCGGTGCGGCCGACGATTTCGGTCGGGTTAATGATCTTTTCGCCATAGACCACCGCGGCGCCCGCCGTCGTTAGCAGGGCCAGGGCCGAGAACAGGATCATGTTGAACGGCAGCCCGGCAAGATTGCCAAGGACCATCGCGTTCTTGTCTTTTGCATATCTCGAAAAGTCACTGAAGTTGATCATCACAGCCGCAAAATAGGCCACCATGGTGCCGACGATGGCGATAAAGCCGTTGATCTCGGTGCCCCAGGTTCCCTCGGGGTTGGCAAAGATCGTTCGGGCCTGTGACAGAAGTTGGCCGTCGGACTTGCTCCAAAGGACAATCACCAGCCCGATCATCACCGCATAGACGAACGGCCCGGCGATATTCAGGAATGTTTCGACCCAGTCCATGCCGTGCCAGAAGATCCAGATATGGAACGCCCATACGATCAGGAAGGAAATCCAGTCGACCGCATCAAGGCCAAGCATCTCCGTCCCTCCGGTGATCCCGGTCACCGACCGGATCAGCAGGGCAATGGCGGTCGAGGCAAAATAGACCTGAACGCCATACCAAAAGACGGCGACCGTGGCGCGCAACACGGCGGGCAGTTTGGCACCGGACGTTCCTAGGCTGGCGCGGGCGAAAACCGGGTAGGGAATGCCGTAACGCTCGCCCGCGGCACCCGAGAGATTAACCAGAAACATCACGAGCAGCGCTGCGGCGATGAGGGCCAGAAAGGCCGTCCAGCCGCTGACACCGTATGAAATGAACAGCGAGGCCACCAGCGAATAGCCAAAAAGCGACTGAATGTCGTTGGCCCACACGTTGAATATCGCAAACCACCCCCAGGATTTTTCGTCCTTGGTCACAGGGTTCAAGGTGTCGTCACCCCCCTGTATGCTTCCGTTTTCCATGGTCATTTCCTGCATGCTTATACTCCCTGTTGATGGCCTTCGGCCTATTCGTTCAATCATCCGTGTCTGAGTTCAACGTTGACGATTCTTCTGTTATTTCATCTAATATGTTAGCAGGATGCCTCAGCTGTTATGTATGATTGATAATCAAGATGGTCTTTCTGGAAATGCAAGATAAACCCCCCTCGAAACGGCGGTATGATTAATTATGACCAGAGCTATGACGGGGCTAACCCAGGGGCCGGAGAGAGCTGCGGAGCTGCTTGCAGACCAAGCCCATCAGGCGCTTGTTGCGCGCTTGCGCGACGGGTCGCTGAGCAGTGGCATGTTTCTGTCGATTCCAATGCTGGTTCAGCGCCTTAACCGACCAATTTCCGCAGTGCGCGATGCGGTGAAGCGCGCCGAGGCCTGCGGGCTGGTCAAGGTGCTGCCAAAGCGCGGCGTCATGATCATGGAGGCCGGGGCCGAGACGACACGCGAATGTCTGGAATTGCGGGCGGTTTTCGATTGCGAAGGGGCGCGGCGCCTTATCCTGAACAGCGGTGAAATCCCGCTTGCTGCGCTGAAAGAAGAGCATGACATCCTGCTGGAGGATGCGCATACCCGGCTGAGTCCGGATTTGCCGCGCCGCGCCATCGAAACGGATCTCTCCTTGCATGATGCTTTATCGACGGGGCTTGGATCAAAGCTTGCCCTGAGGCTTTATGGTGAGAACCGTAACCGGATCGCGGTGATCCAGAACACACGGCCCTTTCTGGCCGACCGCATCGTGTCGTCGATGGAAGAGCACCTGAGAATTATTGCGGCCCTGCAAGCCCGCGATGCAGAGGCGGCTTTCGTGGCGATACGCGATCATCTTCAGCATACGCTGCGCTGGTGGGGCGTTGGCGCGTAACCGTCTGGTATTTCGGCGGGTCACTAGTGCTGTGATCATCGCATGGAGCGCGAGGCGAGAGCCATAAAGGCTCTCGCGGCCATTCGTGGTGCCGACATTAGGTCAGGCGGCGGAATAACTGGCAAAGACTTCGGTCGAACCGTCGCGACGGATCAGGAACACGTCATAGGCATCCCGTTCGCTTTCAGGCCCCATGCCCGGCGAGCCGTAGGGCATTCCGGGCACCGCGAGCCCCACCGCGTCCGGCCGTTCTTTCAGCAGGCGACGGATATCGGCAGGCGGAACATGGCCTTCGATCATATAGCCCGCGATCTTGCCGGTGTGACAGGAAATCATCTGTTGCGGGATGCCGTTGTCGCTTTTGTAGCGGGCAAGCAATGTGCCCATGCTTGCCTGGACCGTGACATCAAAGCCTTCGGATTGCAGGATTTCGATCCAGCCTTCGCAACATCCGCAATTGGGGTCCTTGAGGACGTGGATCGACGGTGCGGTTTTGGCAATAGCGGGCAGTGCGGATGCGACCGTAACTGCACAGGCACCAAGGATCAGGCTGCGGCGGGTGGGATTTGATCGCATGAGTAGACCTCTTTCATCAGGTTTTCCGGTCGGGGCGATCTATGGTCATACCGTAGATCGCCCGGATTGTAATATGCCGAGATTATCAGGTGCAGAGGGCAGATCCTACGCGGCAGAAGCGCCCAGCATGCCGGATCGCACCCTCACAGTGTTATGACCGTCGACCCTGTTGTCTGTCGGCTTTCGAGTGCGCGATGCGCATCGACGATCCGTTCAAGCGGAAACGTCTGGCCGACCTTGACCTTGATGGCGCCGCTTTCGACCTTGGAGAAAACATGCTTTGCCATGTCCTGACAGCGGGCATGATCGGCCAGAAAGGTGAAAAGTGTGGTGCGCGTCAGCTTGAGCGAGCCCTTGCTTGCCAGGGTGAGAAGACTGACCGGTTCGACCGGCCCGGATGCGTTGCCAAAAGAAATCATCATGCCAAGAGGCTGGATGCAATCGAGCGAGCCGTCGAAGGTGTCCTTGCCGACCCCGTCCATTACGACACTTACGCCCGCGCCACCCGTCAGCTTTTTCACTTCCGGCACAAAATCGTGGTCCCGATAGTTGATGCAATGTGCCGCGCCGTAGTCGAGTGCGAGCTTGCATTTTTCATCCGATCCGGCCGTGCCGATCAGCTCGATGCCCTCGGATTTTGCCCATTGGCATGCCAAAAGTCCGACGCCGCCCGCCGCGGCATGGAACAAGACCTTGTCGCCCGCTTCTAGCGGCCAGACCCTGTGAAAGAGATACTCGACCGTCATGCCCTGAAGCATGATGGCGGCGCCTTCCTCGAAAGAAATGCTGTCGGGCAGCGGACAGACCTGAGCGGCGGGCATGACGCGCGCGTCGCAATAGGCGCCCGGCGGCATGGAGGCATAGGCGGCCCGATCCCCGGGCTTGAGGTGGGTCACCCCTTCACCGACGGCCTCGACGATCCCCGCCGCTTCCATCCCGAGCGCATGCGGCAGCTCAAGCGGGTAAAGACCGGTGCGCTGATAGACGTCAATGAAGTTCAGTCCACAGGCCTTGTGCCGAATCCTGATTTCGCCGGCCCCCGGTTCACCGACCTCGCGATCGACGATCTTCATGTTTTCCGGACCGCCGAATTCTTCGATTATCACGCTGCGTGCCATCTGCTCTTGCTCCCTGTTCAAGAAGAGGTGTTCAAACGGAACTGAACACCCCCGGCCGACTTTGTCCAGATACCAACGATTGGGATATAACCGAACGCCCTGACGCGATCCGGATTGTGACCGTCGGGGCGCCGGTTGCACGAACCTTCATTTGTCTTTCGGGCCGAGTTTAGTCGAGCACCCTGGAAACGGCCTCGATCAGTTCGAGAACTTCACGTGTTTCATTGTCGACGCGGATCAGGCTGTCGCCGACGCGGTAGTAACTTTGTCCATAAGGAAGACGCGGCAAGCCGTGACGCCGCCGGTCATGGTCGCTCAAATAGTCGTCCAGGTAGTATCTGTCGCCGACCCGATAGTTATTCTTGGCCAGGCCAGGAGGAACGCAAGGCGGGTTCTTCTTGGCGAGTCCGGGCGGGCAATGACCGATCTTTGGCTTCTGATCAGCCGAAGCTTGTCCGGCGGGGGACAGGGCCATCAATGCCACCACCATAACGTAAAGATATTTCATCCTGTTCTCCGGTTAGCCTGTTTGACGTGAGTGGACCATGAGCGGCATGCAATTGTTATTCAATATCAATCGGCGAAAACCGCGGGCGAACCCCTTTCAGCAAGCCACCAATCAAGCGGGATCGTTTTCGTGTCGTGCTAAGGCGGGTTTGATTTTGGAGGGGTCGTGGAGATGCCAATCCGCAATACATTTTGGGATGTAAGTTTAAGGACAGTAATGGGTGGCACCTCCGATCTCGACGGTAGCAAACGCCAGTTATCCGATCTACGGACATTTGAGAAAAAGTCTGTCGCAAAACGCGCAACACTTCGACCAGAGCGGGCTGTGAAGGCGACATCGTCTGACAAGGCGGTGCTATTCCGGTTCGTGTGGGGGGCGAGGTCCGCGATAGGCGGCCGAGTGGCTTGAACGCGGCACGAAACTGCGACATCATGGTGGTGCAGTCATTTTACTTGGGGAATGTCGGCTATTTTCACGGCGAACCAAGGCAGAGAATTCAATGAGCGGATTACTGGCCCTTTTTGACGACGTTGCAGCAATTGCCAAGCTGGCGGCGGCGCAACTTGATGATGTCTCGGCGCAGGCCAGCAAGGCCGGGGCGAAAGCCGCAGGCGTGGTCATAGATGATGCGGCGGTGACGCCCAAATATGTGACAGGGCTACCGGCGGCGCGCGAATTGCCGATCGTGTGGAAAATCGCGCGCGCCTCGTTCTTCAACAAACTGGTGATCCTCTTGCCGGTGGCGCTGTTGCTTGATGCCTTTCTGCCGTGGCTATTGACGCCGCTGTTGATGATCGGCGGCGCGTATCTCTGTTTTGAGGGGGCTGAAAAGGTCTGGCACCTGATCATCCCGCATAAGGATCACGGCCCGCAGCAGGCCGAGACGCTTGAGGCGGCGCACCTTGAAACGCAGCGGGTGAAAGGCGCCATCAAGACCGATTTCATCCTGTCGGCAGAGATCATGACAATCTCTCTTGCGCAGATAGATATTGATGCCTTGTGGATACAGGCGACGGCGTTGGCGGCGGTGGCCATCGGGATTACCGCGCTGGTCTATGGGGCTGTGGCCATGCTGGTGAAAGCCGATGATCTGGGTGTTTTTCTTAGCGCGAAGGGACGCTTTTCCGCGACACGGGCGGTGGGGCGCAGAATAGTCAGATCAATGCCTTCCGTGATGGTCGTGATCGCGACGGTGGGCACGGTGGCCATGCTCTGGGTCGGTGGCAGCATCCTCGTGCACGGGCTGCATGATCTGGGGTGGCATCTGCCTTATGAGCAGGTCAAGCAGGCCGCGAAAGTGACATCAGAGGCTGTCGGCTCGGGGCAAGGCTTTGTGACCTGGCTGGTGACCGCCGGGCTGGACGGGATTATCGGGCTGGCCGCCGGGTTCGTGCTGATCCCGATCGTCACCCATGCGGTGGTGCCGGTCACGGGGTGGCTCTTTCCCGAAAAAGCCTGACGCGGCTTTGCGCGAACAGACAGGCTTTGTGTTTCCCTGGCTGGACAGGCCATCAGCGGAAGTTTTCTGCTGGCAAAAACCTGCTATGATAATGCGGATTGCTCACCTGCTGCCCCCTGCTTCAGTCAGACTTCCCTTATCTGTCACCTGCTTTGCGGGGCTCGGGCGGGGCAGGGCAAAGACTCTGCTTGCAAGCCGCGCGCCGCGCACCTAGAACGACCCGTGATTTTGACCGCTGCGGACGCCTCCGCGGCCCGATTGCAATGGATGAGGACGAACAATGCAGGTCACTGAGACCCTGAACGAAGGCCTAAAGCGCAGCTACAAGATGATCCTGTCAGCCCAGGACCTCGACGCCAAGGTGATGGAGAAGCTGAAAGAAGCCCAGCCCGATATCGAGCTGAAAGGCTTTCGCAAAGGCAAGGTGCCGCTGGCCCTGCTGAAAAAGCAATACGGGCAGCGTGTCCTTGGGGAGGCCATGCAAGAGGCCGTCGATGGCGCCATGTCCAAGCATTTTGAGGAAAAAGGCGAACGCCCGGCTTTTGAACCTGATGTCAAGATGACCAATCAGGACTGGAAAGAAGGCGACGACGTCGAAGTCGAGATGAGCTATGAAGCTCTGCCGCCGATCCCGGAAGTTGACCTCAAGGCAATCGAGCTTGAGCGCCTGACCGTCAAACCCAACGACGCGGACGTGGACGAAGCGCTGGCAAACCTGGCCGAAAGCGCGCAGGATTTCAAAGACCGCAAGGCCGGCGTCAAAGCGAAAGACGGCGACCAGGTCGTGATCGACTTTGTTGGCAAGGTCGACGGCGAAGCGTTCGAAGGCGGCAGCGCCGAAGATTACCCGCTGGTTCTTGGTTCCAACAGCTTTATCCCCGGTTTCGAAGACCAGCTGGTCGGCGTGAAGAAGGATGAAGAAAAGGCCGTGACGGTCACCTTCCCCGAGGAATATCAGGCCGAGCATCTGGCCGGTAAAGAGGCGGTGTTCGACTGCACCATCAAAGCCGTGCGCATGCCGGTTGCCGCCGAGGTGAATGACGAGCTGGCCCAGAAATACGGGGCAGAGGATCTTGCCGGTCTCAAGGGCCAGATCAGCGAGCGCCTCGAAGCCGAATACGCCGGCGCCTCGCGCGCTATTCTCAAGCGCAACCTGCTGGATGCGCTGGACGAAAAGTTCAGCTTTGAGCTTCCGCCGACCATGGTCGAATCCGAGGCCAAGCAGATCGCGCATCAGCTCTGGCACGAGGAAAACCCTGACGTTCAGGGCCATGATCATCCCGAAATCGAGGTGAGCGACGAGCACAGCAAACTGGCTGAGCGTCGCGTGCGCCTCGGGCTGGTTCTGGCCGAGCTGGGCCAGAAGGCGAATATCGAAGTGACCGACGCCGAGATGACACAGGCCGTGATGAACCAGGCCCGTCAATATCCGGGCCACGAGCGGGAATTCTTTGAATACGTTCAGAAAAATCCGCAGATGCGTCAGCAGATGCGCGCGCCGATCTTCGAAGACAAGGTCGTCGATTTCGTGATTGAACTGGCTCAGGTGTCCGACAAGGAAATCTCGAAAGAGGACCTGGAAAAAGCCATCGAGGCGATGAACGACGAGTAATCGCTCGGCAGTCGCGATGCTAAAACAAACAAGGGCCGCCCCAGGGAGAAATCGGGGCGGCCCTTTTCGTTCTGTCGCTTCAGGGTGGCATCCGGCCTGTGCCGTCTGACCGGGGCGGCGCTTTTCTGGGGGTTAAGCGCGCATATCCGAGCGGGAACGAACCTTTTCCACGAGCGCCGCCTTGAGGCGCAGTGCGGCATCCTTTTCATGGAGCGTTGACGCGGCCGCGATCTGTTCATTGCAGTAGTCGAGAAGATACGGCGGAAGCATGTCGTCCGTGACCTGCGCAGCAAGCGCTTCGGCAACCTCGTCTTCGTCCGCGAAGATATTGCCGGTGATTTCGCCGAATGCGCGAATGCGCGCAATCCGCTCTTCGGTGATATCGCTGAGCGCGGCAAGAGCCTTGGTCTTGCCCATCTGAACCGTTTTCCCGAGATATCCGTAGGGCGCGTTGTCACAGCGTTTGAGAATGCGATCCATGGCAGGGTCAACGACGCTGATCACGTCCGTCAAGCCGGACTCATAGGCGTATTCCGCAATTCCGGCCATAAGCTCGCAGGCAGTGGAGGACACGCTTCGTGTGCTATCCGGGCGTTTAAGGCGTTCGGTGTCGATGCAAAACCGGGTGTTTTCCCAGACCGTGGCGCTGCGCAACGGCGGTTCACCGCACAGGATGTCCTGAAACACATCGGTCAGCATGTGCGGTCCGGTGGTTTGCAGCATCCGGTTGCACCCGATTACGTTATAAGCGTCGTCAAGGGCGACAAGGTACACGGGGTCAAGGTTGTCAAAGAGATCGAATTCGCGACCGTCGTGGACGGCGACTTCCCACCCCATGCGGTCTCGAAAGACACGGGCGCGCAGTCGGAACATATCGTCGATGACAGATTGGAACCGGTCTCGGTTCAGTGCGTCAATTACAAGTATCATGTTGGGCTTCCCATATGTGAGTGGTGTGGGAAGACGATAACGGTAAGTGATTTTTGGAAATATTAGGGGAATCCCGTAGTACGAGCGTGATCACGAAAACGTAATCAAGTGCTCTATTATACCCTGAGGATCCTTAAGGAGACACAATCCCAGGCATGAATCAACCGGGATGGATCAATCCAAGGCTTACCCCGCGCCCGACGGCCTGTGCGGTACTGATCGTGCAGAGCTTTTCGCGGGTCGATCGCAGGTGAACCTCTACCGTGCGCGAGGATATAGCCAGGATATCGCCTATGTCCTGCTGTGATTTGCCTGCTGCAACCCATTGAAGAATTTCGATTTCCCGGTTCGAAAGCTTTGGGTGGCTGAGAGTTTTCAGGAGGGGGTCCGAGTTCATCACAGTGTCGTGCAGGTGGACCGCGTTATTAAGCAGGCTGCCTATGATATTGCGCCTGAGCTTGGTCCATTCCTCGTCCGTGGCCGAACTACAGGCGCAGAGCAGACCCACTTCACCGAACATCCCGCGGATTGGCACGGTGACGCCCTGAAATGGCAGTTTGAAGTCATTCGCGTCTTTGAACACCCGATCGTAATTCGGATCGCGTTTCAGACGTTTCCAATCAACGGGCGCCACAGAGCGTGAGGCCGAATTCAACGTGGGGTCGACTTCCTGAAGGCGATGCGCGACGTAATGAGACTTCCATTCTTCGGGGTAGGTGGTGAACCCGTGCATTTTTCCGGAGATCGGGTTTGCCGCGAAATAGCTTGCATGCTCAACGCCAAGCGTGTCGCACAGCCTGCTAAGATGTCCGACATAGTCGCGTTGTGGTTCTGGCGTAGTTGCCAGATCTATGAGGTCTATGCGCCTATTCATTTCATCCCGGAATCACGAGGTGATCCATAATCCTCCATTTATTGGCCATGACGCAAGCTGATCCAGCAATGTCTGAACACAGACGCCATCCAAATACAATCATCTTAGGATAGTGACCTGCTATCTTAAGATTAAAAAGGGGGTATTAAGGATTACACATCAAACTTACGGCAAATCCATTCAACGTCTGGTCGGCGGGCGGTGAAATATGGGCAAATTTTTGCGCAAAGCGCGATTCCCAGAGTATTTGATCACAGGGAAAATCCATATTCACATTCTGTTCAGCCTGATTTCGGGCGGCGTTTCTTCAGAGACAAAAAAACCGCGCACCGATGAGGGTGCGCGGTTCAAAGAGCCAACAGGCTCTATGGCTTAGTTTTCGTCGTCGTCCGATGCGGCGCCATGGGCAACATCGGCCAGATCGTCGTCATCCGATGCGGCAGCGCCGATATCCTCAAACAGTTCCGCGATTTCGAAATCAGCGGCTTGCTCGGCTTCTGCGGCGGCATCCTGAATGGATTTGCCCGATGCCTGAAGTTCGGCTTCCTCGGTGGAGCGTGCAACGTTCAACTGGATCGTCGCTTCGACTTCGGGGTGCAGGGTGATGATCACCGCGTGCAGGCCCAGTTCCTTGATCGGGTTGGCCAGGGCGACCTGCTTGCGCTCAACGGTAAAGCCGTTCTCGGTTGCGGCGTCGGCGGCGTCACGGGTGCTGACCGAGCCATAAAGCGCACCGCTGTCAGAGGCCTGGCGAATCACGATGAACTGCTGACCGTTCAGCTTGTCCGCCATGGCTTCGGCTTCTTTGCGGGTCTCGAGGTTTTGCGCCTCAAGCTGCGATTTGCGGTTCTCGAAATCTTCGATGTTCTTGGCCGAAGCCGAGAGCGCCTTGCGCTGCGGAAGAAGATAGTTGCGTGCAAAGCCGGGCTTTACATCGACGACTTCGCCCATCTGACCAAGCTTGGCCACGCGTTCAAGAAGGATCACTTGCATATCAATGTCTCCTTATTTCACGGCATAGGGCAGCAGGGCGAGAAAGCGGGCGCGCTTGATGGCACGGGCCAGTTCACGCTGCTTTTTGGCCGAGACTGCGGTGATGCGGGACGGCACGATCTTGCCACGCTCAGAGATGTAGCGTTGCAGAAGGCGCGTGTCTTTATAGTCAATTTTCGGCGCATCATCACCCGAGAAGGGGCAGACCTTGCGGCGACGGAAAAACGGTTTGGTAGCCATTGGTTATAGTCCTTTCTTCAAGTGATGGGTTAACGGCGCTCGCGGCGTTCGCCACGTTCCTCGCGCTTCTGCATCTGGACCGAGGGGCCCTCGGCGTGCTCGTCGACCTTGATGGTCAGGACGCGCATCACGTCGTCATGCAGGCGCATCAGGCGCTCCATCTCCTGAATGGCTGACGACGGTGCGTCGGTCTTCAGAAAGGCATAGTGGCCCTTGCGGTTCTTGTTGATCTTGTAGGCCATCGTCTTGACGCCCCAATACTCGCTTTCCACGAGTGTGCCGCCATTGTCGGTCAGCACGGTGCCAAAATGTTCGACGAGGCTCTCGGCTTGCGCGTTGGACAGGTCCTGGCGCGCGATCATTACATGCTCATACAGCGGCATGTGTTCTCCATTTCTATCAAGGCGCATTTCATAGGAGGGGCAAGACCCTTTCGCGGCCCATCCACGAGAGACTGCGCGGTGCATAACGATTGCGAAAGGTTGGGCGCGTATACGATGGATGCGGGCTGCGCGCAAGCCGGTTTGACCAGGACGAAGGATTGCCTCGGGGCTGCCCCATTTAAGGCGCTTTTTGTGTCCAGTTTACGGATGTTCGAGTGGAAAGGAAAAGACAATGGTTGCCTTGCCGGATTTGCCGCGTGACTTTGACCAAGCGCCGCACAGCTTTCACGATGTCTCTGAGGTTCCAGAGAAGGAGACCAGGAAAAGCGACCTGCGCCGGGCCCTGAAGGGGTTTTTCGGGAGTGTGCTCATCCTGTCGTCGGCTGGTGTCTGGCTTGTCACGAGTGGCGGCACCGACGGGGCCATGATGCTTATCAAGCTGGTTTTTTCGCTGTCCCTGTTCTGTGCCGGAGCGATGTGCTTTTCGACGCTGGAGGGCGAAGACACGGGCCCCGAGGTGCAGGTCGACGCAAAATACCGTCAATTGCGCGTGGTTGAGACCGGCGCGGACGGGCAGACGACGCGGGTTCAGGTGTATGATCTTGATGATCTATCCGAACTGTCGCTGCGAGACCGGGTGCTGACGGCACGTGACAAGGTGGGCCGTCAGGTCGTCGCTTTGCCGGTGAGCGACCGCGTTACAGAACGTAAGCTGCGCCGTGCGCTGAGTTTTGTCTCCTGAATTTCCGAAGTTGGCCAATGTTCGCCAATCCACAGCCTCTGTTTGAAACTACGCAGTTGTGATTTGGGGTGCCCCGGGCGAGATGTGTAAGCATGACTTGTACAACTGTTCGCCTGGAGGCCTTAAATATGAAAAAGACTTTGATCGCTGCGGCCCTTGCCGTGACCGCAACAGGCGCCCTTGCCGCGCCGCAGGAATATTCGCTCGACCCGGGCCACAGCCAGGTGGTGTTTTCCTATAATCACCTCGGATTTTCCACCACCCACGGCATGTTTTCCGGCTTTGAAGGCGAGATCGTGTTCGACGCCGAAGACCCGGCATCCTCTTCGGTCACAGTCTCGATGCCCTTGATGAGCATGATGACCGGCTGGGAAAAGCGGTTTGAGCATTTCATGTCCGAAGATTTCTTCGGTGCGGCAGAGGGGGATATGATCACCTTTACCTCGACCGGAATCGAGGTGACGGGCGACAATACTGCGAAAATCACCGGTGATCTGTCGATGAACGGGGTTACGAAATCGGTCACCCTTGATACCAGCTTGAACCAAGCCCTTGAGGCACACCCTATGAGCGGGACACCCTGGATTGGGCTTGACGCCACCACGACCCTGCTGCGCTCGGATTTCGGCGTTGATAAATTCGCGCCCTATGTCAGCGACGAAATCGACGTCAAGATTTCGATCGAGGCCGGCCAGGACGAATAAGCCGACCCGTTTCAGGGGAACCTATGTAAAAGGCCGCCTGCGGGGATGCAGGCGGCCTTTTTGATTGGGCGGGATTGTCCCGCTCAGGTGCCATAGGCGCGGGCAGTGCCCATCACATCCTCAGCGGCACCGACAAGGGCATCGGCGATGATATCAAGCTCGGCGCGGCCAAGACGCGCGGGCAGGCGGGTATCGCAAGCTCGCATGAGCATGCTGCGGGTTTTCGGAAGATCCGGCGTAGCACCGGGAAGGAACTGCCAGTTCCAGAAGGCGCGGGCGTTGTCGACGTTTTGCCCAAAGACCTGCACCTTGACACCGCGTGCGGCGGCGGCGGCGGCATAGGCGCGGGTGTCGTCGTCGCTTAGTCCGACCAGATTGAACTGGATCGAATCCGGCGCGCGCTGTTCGGGGGAAAGCTTTTCGGGAACGTTCAGCCATGGCGACAGGTTCAGCCGTGCGGCGACATAATCGTGATTGCTGCGCCCCTGGCTTACCCGGCGCGCCAACTCTGGAAGCTGGGGGCGAATGATTGCCGCGGAGAGATTGTTAAGTCGCAGATTATAAAGCGGAAACTTGTTTTGTGCGCGGGCAAATGCCGCCTCAAGCGCAGGGTCGGGCGCGCCGATATGCTTGGCCCAGTTATGTTCGTAGGCGCCCGACATGATAACCGCCCGTGCGATCAGGTCGGCGTCATCGGTGATCATGATGCCGCCTTCACCGGCGTTGACCATCTTGTAGGATTGAAAGCTGAAACAGCCCACGCGCCCAAGCGTTCCGATATTGCGCCCATTCCATGTGGTGCCAAGCGAGTGCGCCGCATCCTCAACGACCGGAATGTTGCGCGCCGCGCAGAGCGCCAGGATCGCATCCATATCCGATGTATGGCCGCGCATGTGGCTGATGATCACGGCCTTGATGTCACCGGTGAGGCGCGCCTCGAAGTCTTTGATATCAATGCGGTAATTTTCACCCACTTCGCAAAGCACCGGGACGCAATCGGCATGCACGACCGACGAGGGCACGGCGGCAAAGGTAAAGGCGGGGATCAGGACCCGCGCATCGCGCGGCAGACCGAGCGCCTTGAGCGACAGGAACAGCGCCGCGGAACATGAAGACACAGCCAAAGCATATTTCGATCCGAGCAGGGTGGCAAACTCGCGCTCAAGCAGGGTCACGGGCGCGTTTTCCGGTGCCGTATAGCGAAACAGATCGCCCGATTGCAGCATGCGGTCCACCTCGGCGCGGGCGGCCTCGGGGATTGGTTCGGCGTCATAGACATTCGGGGCAAGGGTCATATCTTCGGCTTTCCTGAAGTTAGGCTTCGGCTTTTATGAATGTATAGCGCAAGACGGTAACAAAAACCTAAAGAAAACCCCGCCGCAACGGGGGCTGCGCGGCAGGTGTTGCTTTTTCGCAAATGGTCAGGGGTTAAACGCCCAGACGATCCCGCAAGGAATACCATGTCATCGCCAACGCCAGGAGCGGCGAGCGCAGGGCGGTGCCGCCGGGAAAGCTCGGGGTCGGGATGCGGGCCATGGTGTCAAACCCCGCCGCCTGACCGAGGATTGCATCCGCCATAAGCTTGCCGGCATGGGTTGCGCTCCCCACCCCATGCCCGGAATAGCCCGAAGCCGAGAGCATGTTGGGCGCCAGCCGCGCAAGATAGGGCATCCGCTTCATGGTAATTGCCAGCGTTCCGCCCCAGGCGTAATCGATCTCGACATCGCGCAGATGTGGAAAGATTTCCAGCATCGGCTTGCGCACGGTCGCGGCAATATCACGCGGAAACTTGTAGCCATAGCTTTCACCGCCACCAAACAGCAGGCGCTTGTCATGGCTCAGGCGGAAATAATTCACGACGAACTTGGTGTCGGCCACGGCGATATCGCGGGCCAGAACGCGCGCGGCATCGTCGCCAAGCGGTCGGGTGGCGGCGATGAAATTGTTGATCGGCATGACCCGCGCCGCCACCTTGCGATCCAGGCCGCCAAGATAGCCATTACAGGCGAGGACCACGTGATCGGCCTCTATATGGCCCGCGTCCGTGGCAACCTTGGCGCGCGCGCCCCGCGTAATGTGATGTACCGCCGATCCCTCGTGAATGCGCACGCCCGCCGTCGCTGCCGCACGGGCAAGGCCAATCGCATAAGATAAGGGGTGCAGGTGCGCCGCGCCCATGTCCAGAACACCGCCCTTGTAGGCGGGCGAGGGACAGATTGCCTGCATCGCCTCATGATCGAGCGCCTCGATCTGATCATAGCCGTATCTTTCGGCAAGATGCGCCGCATAGGCCTGTTCATGCGCCACCTCTCGGGGTGAAAAGCAGGCATGCGCCACGCCGGGCTTGAGATGACAGTCGATCTTGTGCTTCGCCACCAGCGATTTGACCAGATCCTTGGCCTCTTCGGCCAGGGTCCATAGTTTTGCGGCGTCCTCGTGCCCGACCAGCCGCTCAAGCCCGGTCTGCTCCATTCGCTGACCGCTGCCCAACTGTCCGCCATTGCGCCCCGAGGCGCCAAAGCCGACGCGCTGCGCTTCCAAAAGGACCACATCCATCCGCGCCTCGGCCAGATGGAGAGCGGCCGAAAGCCCGGTATACCCGCCGCCGATCACACAGACATCGGCGCGCCCACGGCCCTTCAGCGGGGCAAACGCAGGCAGGGGCGTCGCCGTCGCCGCGTACCAGCTTTGCGGATAGGCACCGCGGCGGTCGTTGGCATAAAGCAGGTTCATGGGCTTCTTCTTGGCTCAAATACTCTCGCGAGTGGCGTCAGACGTTCAGCAACAGATGCTCCCGTTCCCAAGGGCTGATGACCTGAAGGAATTCTTCGTATTCGGTGCGCTTCACGATGCCATAGACCCGTGCAAATTCCGGCCCGAGGATGGCGTGCAGGTCCTTTGCCTCTTCGAACATGTCAAGCGCCGTCCCCATGACGTTGGGAATATCGGATTCGCCGGCATAGGCATCGCCCCTGAACTGCTTGTCGGGGCGTTCTTCGTTGATGATGCCCAAAAGGCCGCAGGCCAGGCTTGCCGCGATACCGAGGTAGGGATTGCAATCCATGCCCGCCATGCGGTTTTCGACCCGTCGGGCCTCGGGGCCGGAAAGCGGCACGCGAATGCCGGTGGTGCGGTTGTCGCGCCCCCAGGCAAGGTTGATCGGCGCGGCGTGATCCTTGACGTAGCGGCGATAGGAATTGACATAGGGCGCCATCACCGCGATGGCCGAGGGCAGGTGGCGCTGCAACCCGCCGATAAAGTGAAAAAACGCATCCGTTTCACCGCCCTGCGGCCCGGCAAAGATGTTGCGCCCGGTCTCGATGTCGAGGATCGAATGGTGGATATGCATGGCGCTGCCGGGTTCGTCCTCGATCGGTTTGGCCATGAAGGTGGCAAAACAATCGTGGCGTAGCGCGGCCTCGCGGATCAGGCGTTTGAAATAGAACACCTCATCGGCAAGCTTGATCGGGTCGCCATGCCGCAGGTTGATTTCAAGCTGTCCGGCGCCGCCTTCCTGGGTGATGCCGTCGATTTCAAAGCCCTGCGCCTCGGCGAAATCATAGATGTCGTCGATCACCGGGCCGAACTCGTCGACGGCGGTCATCGAATAGGCCTGGCGCGCGGCGGCGGGGCGGCCAGAGCGGCCCATCATCGGCTTGATTTCCTGCGCCGGGTCGATGTTGCGCGCCACGAGAAAGAATTCCATCTCGGGGGCGACGACGGGTTTCATGCCACGATCCTTGTACATCTGCACAACCCGGCGCAGCACGTTGCGCGGGGAAAACGGGATCGGGGTGTTGTCGCGGTTATAGGCGTCATGAATCACCTGAAGCGTCCAGTCGGCGGTCCATGGGGCGGCGGTCGCGGTGCTCATGTCCGGCCTGAGGATCATGTCGCGCTCGATAAAGCCGTCGTCGCCCGCTGCCTCGCCCCAGTCGCCGGTGATGGTCTGGAAAAAGATCGAGTCGGGCAGGTGAAAGTAATCCTGCCGTGCGAATTTCGAGGCCGGCACCGCCTTGCCGCGTGCAATCCCCGGCAGGTCGGAAATGATGCACTCGACCTCGTCAAGTCGGCGGCCTTCCAGATAGGCCTGCGCGGCGGCGGGCAGGGAATTGGTCAGTTCGGAGAGATCGGCCATTTCAGGCTCCTCGTTTTAAAAATTTCGCCATGCGCTTGGCAATTTCAGCATTTGCCGTCGGCTGATCCAGCCGCTTGGCCGCGTCTTGCAACAGGGCCTCGGGCACAACGCCGGGGCCGCGGTGGTGGATTAGGCGATCCACCATGGTGGTGGTGAATTCGGGGTGGGGCTGGATCGTATAGATCCGGTCACCATAGACCAGCGCGGCGTTTTCGCAAAACGCGCTTGATCCGACCACGCTTGCGCCCTCGGGCAGGGCGGTCACCTGATCCTGATGCCAGGCATTCAGCGGCAGGCGCATGCCTTCGATCTCGTACTCGGTGACACCGACCGACCAGCCGCCGTCGAACTTCTCAACCGTGCCACCAAGCGCCTGCGCAATGACCTGATGACCAAAACAGACCCCCACAAGCGGGCGGCCATCGGCATATATATCGCGGATCAGCTGTTCCAGCGGCGCGATCCAGGGCAGGTTCTCATAGGCGCCATGTTTCGAGCCGGTGATCAGCCAGCCGTCGGCGGCTTCGGGGCCGGTGGGAAAATCGCCATCGACCACATCATAGGCATCAAACTCAAAGCCATGCCCGGCCAGAAGATCGGCAAACATCACCTCGTAATCCCCCAGCTCGTCGAGCACGATGTCAGGGGCGTGGCCAGTTTTCAGAATTCCGATCTTCATGGGGTCTCTCGTGATTTGATCAAATTTAAACATAGCCGTCGGGGCCGTCCGGGAGGTCCGAACAAAGCCTGGCACGAGGTCAGCCTATACCGTTTCGAGATAGGTCTTCCAGTGGTGTTGCGACGGAATTTCGGCCATGCGCGCAAGCTCCTGCCGCTTGGTCATTACGAGGTTGCGAATAAGTTCGGGCTCGAAGATTTTGGCGATCATCGGGTCGGTCTCGAAAATGTCAATCGCGCTGTCCCAGTCGGGGGCAAGTTGCGGCAGGTCGACCTCATAGGCATTGCCCGTGATCGGCGCGGGCGGTGTCATGCCCTCTTCGATGCCGGTGATCGCGGCGCCAAGGATGGCGGCAAAGCTCAGGTAGGGGTTGATGTCGCCGCCCGCCACGCGGTGCTCGATACGCCGCGCGCTTGGCGGGCCGCCGGGAATGCGGACCGCGACGGTGCGGTTCTCATAGCCCCAGCCGGCCCCGGTGGGCGCATGGGCGCCGGGCACAAGGCGAGTATAGCTATTGGCATTGGGCGCGAAGATCAGGCTTGAGGGCGGCATCGCCGCAAGACAGCCCGCCACCGCCGCCCGCATGATATCGGTGCCTGCCTCGGTGCCATCGTTGAAGACATTGCGCCCTTCACCGTCGAGAACCGAAAAATGCATGTGCATGCCGTTGCCGGTATCATCCTCGAAGGGCTTGGCCATGAAGGTGGCAACAAAGCCATGTTTGCGCGCCAGACCCTTGATCATGGTCTTGAAAAGCCATGTATCATCAGCGGCGCGCAGCGCTGTCTGGTGATGCAGCGTCAATTCGAACTGGCCTATCCCGGCTTCGCTGACGGCGGTTTCGACGGGGATTTCCATCTCGGCGCCGGCGGAATAAAGCGCACTCAGGAATTCGTCAAAGGCGTCCATCTGGCCAAGCGACAGGATGCCGGGGGCCGACATCCGCCGCCCGCTGCGCGGATCGCGCACGGTCTTGAGACCGCGCCCGCTATCGTCGACAAGGGTGAATTCAAGTTCGGTTGCGGCATCGACCGTCCAGCCGCGCGCCGCGAAGCGGGCAAGCACCCGTTCAAGCGCATGACGCGGATCGCCCGCAAAGGGGGTGCCGTCGTCATTGTGCAGCACCATCGGCACAAGTCCCTGGGGCACGTCGAGCCAGGGCAGGGGCACGGCGCCGCGATTGGTGGGCATCAGGCGGCCGTCGATATCGCCCGATTCAAACACCAGCGGCGAATTCTCGATATCGGCGCCGAAGATGTCGACGTTGAGCGACGACAGCGGCATGCGCACGCTGCCGTCCTTTAGTTTGCTGGCATGGCTGGCGGGCAGGCGCTTGCCGCGCATCCGGCCGTTGAGATCACAAGCGGCCACGCGGAAGGTCTGGAACTGTGAGAGGTCCATTTGGGAAACATCCTGAACATGATTTCTCATAACCTAGCCGCTCGGCCCGGATTTTGCCAAGATAATTTGATCAAAAAATTTCGAATGGGTCAAAACCGCCGGGATGCGCCCTATTTAGCGGCATTCTGCCAGCGGGTTTCCAGCTTTTCGATCGCCGCTATCCGCTCGCTTGTCTTGGGATGGCTCAAAAGCCAGGCCGGCATCACGCCACCTGCCCCCTGGGTCAGGGCGTCAAGCTTGGTGAACAGCGACTTTTGCGGCGCCGTTCCGATCCCGGCCTTGGTCAAAAGGGCGGCGGCATAGGCGTCGGCCTCGTATTCATCGCCGCGTGACAGGCGCGCCGCCAAAAGCCGGGTCAGCCCGCTGGCGATCCAGGCGCCGATGCCCGGCAAGACGCGCGACAGAACCATGGCAAGAGCGGTGCGCAGGGCGTTTTGGCCGGAAAAGTCGATCATCCGGCGCCGTGAATGACCAAGCGCCACATGGCCCAGCTCGTGAGCGATCACGCTGGCCATTTCATCGGCAGTGACCTCGCCGGTCTGAAACTTGCGATAAAACCCACGGGTGATGAAGATGCGCCCATCGGGGGCGGCAAGACCGTTGACCGGGTCAATCTCATAGATATGAACCCTCACCCGCGGAATATCGAGCGCGCGCGCCATCCGGTCGGTCATGTTTTTCAACAAGGGATCGGCAAGTTCGGTCGATTGCGCATCCAGCTCTCGCGTGGTGCGCCAGACCGAAAAGCGATACATGATAAAGGCGTAAAGCACCGCCAGCAGGATGGGTGTGAAACGGATCATACCGGATATATGGGGCAGGGTGTGCGCGCTGACAAGCGCGACCAAGCGGCGGCGGCGCGGATCACCCCGAACAGCTTGCCCCGCCCAGAACGCAGAATTTGGCGCAATGGGGATGGTTGAGCGCGACGTCGCGCTCGGCCTCGGCCAATGTCTCGCCCAGCTCGAACTCGGGCGCATAGGGAAGCAGGGTACAGGCCAGAACCGCCGGTTTCTCGGCGCCCTTGCGTTTCACCACCATGCGCGACGAGGCGCACATCGTATCCCTGGGATCCTTGTCGAGGATGCCCCAACAGGCGGTGGTGATCTCGGGCACTTCGGCGGTTTCATCCATTTCCGGGAAAAGCACCGTGGCGGCAGGGTTGTCGGCGTCGATGTCAAAGCCATGTTCGGCGTAAAGGCGGCGATAGCCCTCGCGCGATTGGGCCTCGCTCTCGCCCCAGAGGGTGCGCCCGGCAACGGTCATGCGCAGGCCATTGTCACGCAGCCATTGCATGCCCTCGATGCTGTGCCTGAAGGCGTTCTTGCCACGCTCTTCATCGTGCAGTTCCTGTGACCAGTGATCGAGCGAAATCCGCAGGGTGAGTTTGTCGCGCCAGTTTTGGGCCAGATCAAGCAGGCCCGCGCGCATGCTCTTGCGCATCATCGGGCGCATGGCGTTGGTCAGGATCAGCACCTCGTGACCGGCCTCAAGCGCAGCACGCGCCATGGCGATCATCTCGGGGTTCATGAAGGGCTCGCCGCCGGTAAAGCCGATTTCGGTGATCGGCCAGCCGCGTTCGGAAATCTGTTTCAGGTAATCACGGACTTCCGATTCGGTGATATAGACCAGCGCATCATTGGTGGGAGAACTGAGGATATAGCAGTTGGAGCATTCGATATTGCACAGCGTTCCGGTGTTGAACCACAATGTTTCCGGATGGCTGAGCGCCACGCTGGCACGGGTCTGGCCATCGGCAGTGACATCGGGGTCCTGAAACTTGCCCAGATTGGCCGGGCCCGCAACAACATCTTTCATTCTGCAATCCGCTTTCTGTTTTCTTTTTGTCGCCTATCTTCTGCTAACAGGCAAGTGAAGGCGTCTGACGTCGCTTGACGCCATTGTGAAGACCTCACGACGTGTTACAGTTGCCAAGGAAGGTGCGTCATCCGAACCTATCGGAGGCGGCAAAGCAGGAGTGGTCGTCATGGCGTCGCGGGTGATCCCGGTAGAACCCTTTGATCTGGTGATTTTCGGCGGCACGGGCGACCTTGCCCGCCGCAAGATCTGGCCCGCACTGTTCCGCCGCTTTGTCGCCGGTCAGATCGAGGGCGATGTGCGGCTGATCGGGGCGGCACGTGGCGATATGGACAGCACCGCGTTCAAGGGGTTCGTCAAGACGGCCATTTTGAAACATGGCGGCGAAGAAACCGGGCTTGAAGAGGACTTATCGGCATTTCTCGGTATGGTGCACTATGTCACGCTGGACGCGCGCGGCGATGGGGGCTGGGGCGAACTGGCGGGGCTGATGCGTTCGGATCGGATCCGGGCGTTCTATTTCTCGGTGGCGCCCTCGCTGTTTGGCGATCTGGCGATGCGGTTGCACCTGCATGGCATGGCGGATGAGACAAGCCGCATCGTGGTGGAAAAGCCGTTCGGCCGCGATCTGGAAACCGCGCGCGATCTGAACCGGGTGCTGGCGCTGCATTTCGACGAAAGCCAGATTTACCGGATCGACCATTATCTGGGCAAGGAAACCGTTCAGAACCTGATGGCAATCCGGTTTGGCAATGTCCTGTTCGAGCCCCTCTGGAACAGCCAATATGTCGATCACATCCAGATCACTGTGGCGGAATCCGTCGGCGTCGGCGGGCGCGGCGATTATTATGACAAATCCGGCGCCATGCGCGACATGGTGCAAAACCACATGATGCAGCTGTTGTGCCTGATCGCGATGGAACCCCCGGCAAAGTTCGATCCCGATGCGGTGCGTGACGAAAAGCTCAAGGTCATTCGCGCGCTTGATCCGGTCAGGGGCGCCGATGTGGTGCGCGGCCAATACGAGGCGCAGGGCGACAGGCCCGATTACCGAACCCAGGTCGAGGACCCCGAAAGCACGACCGAAAGCTTTGTCGCCCTCAAGGCGCTGATCAGCAATTGGCGGTGGGCCGGTACGCCGTTTTACCTGCGCACCGGCAAACGCCTGCGTGACCGTGCCAGCGAAATTGCGGTGGTGTTCAAGGACGCGCCGCATTCGATCTTTGGCGCAGATGCGGGACGGCACCGCAATATCCTGACGATCCGCCTGCAACCCAATGAGGGGATCGAGCTTGGGGTGACCATCAAAGAGCCGGGGCCGGGGGGCATGCGCCTTATAGATGTGCCGCTCGACATGACCTTTGCCGAGGCTTTGGGACCGGAAGATTCGGATTTTCCAGACGCTTACGAGCGCCTTATCATGGATGTGATCCGTGGCAACCAAACCCTGTTCATGCGCGGTGACGAAGTCGAGGCGGCCTGGGCCTGGACCGATCCGATCATCGCCGACTGGGCCGAAAGCGCAGCGGCGCCGATGCCCTATGTGTCGGGAAGTTCCGGCCCCGACGAGGCGCTTATGCTGATGCATCGCGACGGACGTCGCTGGAGGGAGATCAAGCCATGAGTTTTGTTGAATATGCGGATTCGGAAATGCTGGCGATTGCTCTGGCCAATGTGCTGGCCGGGGAATTGACGGCGGCACTTGACCATCAGGACCGTGTGCTTTTCGTGGTGCCGGGCGGGACGACTCCGGGACCGGTGTTTGATGATCTGTGCGATGCCGATCTTGATTGGGACAGGGTCGATGTGCTTCTCAGTGACGAACGCTGGCTGCCCGAGGCACATATCCGATCGAATACCCGGCTGATCCGCGAGCGCCTCTTGACGGGGCGCGCCGCGAGGGCGCGTTACCTGCCGCTTTATGCCAAGGCCGAAACGCCCGAGACTGTCTTGCCCGAGCTTGAGGCGAATATCGTTCCGCACCTGCCGATTGCAGTCTGCCTTTTGGGAATGGGGGCGGATATGCACACGGCCTCGCTTTTCCCCGGCGCCGACAGGTTCGAGGACGCACTGGCACCGCGCGCGCCGATCCTCGTGCCGATGCGCGCACCGAACGTGCCCGAGGTGCGGGTGACACTCTCGGCGCGCGTGCTAGACGAGGCGCTGTGCAAACATATCGTCATCACTGGCGAACAAAAGCGCGCCGCCATTGAGCGCGCCCGTTACATGCGACCTGTCGAGGCACCGATTGCGGCGGTTCTGTCAGGCGCAACAGTGCATTGGGCCCCGTAAGAGGGCCGGGTAAGAGGTATTTTGATGTGGCAGGACTTTAAGACTTTGGCCGACAGGGCCGAGCAGCCGGATATTGTCGACCTGTTTGAAGACACCGATCGCGCCGCGCGGTTCTCGCTGCGCTTTGACGGGATGTTGTTTGACTATTCCAAGACCCGCCTGACCGAAGAGACGCGCGCGGCGCTGGTTGACCTGATCGAGGCGCGCGATGTGCCCGGGCGGCGGGCAATGATGTTTCGCGGCGATCCAATCAATGAAACCGAAGACCGGCCCGTGCTGCACACCGCCCTGCGCAACCTGAGCGGCGGGCCGGTTCTGGTCGCGGGCGAGGATGTGATGCCCGGGATCAACACGACACGAGCCCGGATGCAGGCGTTTGCCGAAGACATCCGAGCCGGGCGGTTCAGGGGCGAAGGCGGCACGATCACCGATATCGTCAATATCGGCATCGGCGGATCGCATCTTGGCCCGGAAATGGCGGTCATGGCGCTGCGGCCCTATCATGACGGGCCGCGCTGCCATTTTGTAGCGAATGTGGACGGGGCCGATATTTCCGATTGCCTGCAAGGGCTTGATCCACAGCGGACGCTTGTGATCGTGGCCTCGAAAACCTTTACCACGATTGAAACCATGACCAATGCCGCAACCGCGCGGGCCTGGATGGGGCGGGCAGTCACGGATCCGGCCAGGCAGTTCGTCGCGGTGTCCTCGGCGCTGGATAAAACGGCCGAATTCGGGATAGCCCCCGAACGTGTCTTTGGCTTTGGCGATTATGTCGGTGGGCGCTATTCGGTCTGGGGACCGATCGGCCTTGCGCTGATGATCGCCATCGGGGCAGAGCGGTTCACCGAGTTTCTTGCTGGCGCCGAGGCGATGGACCGGCATTTTCAATCTGCCGCGCCGCTTGACAACATGCCGGTGATGCTGGCGCTTGTCGGCGTCTGGCATCATCAGGTGCGCGGCCACGGCACCCGCGCGGTCCTGCCTTATGATCAGCGTCTGGCGCGGCTTCCGGCCTATCTGCAACAGCTTGAAATGGAGAGCAACGGCAAGGGCGTCACCATGCAGGGCGCGGCACTTGACGGGCCCTCGGGGCCGGTGGTCTGGGGCGAACCCGGCACCAATGGCCAGCACGCCTTTTATCAGCTGATCCATCAGGGCACCGCCGTCATCCCCTGCGAATTCATGGTCGCGGCCAAGGGCCACGAACCGGACCTTGCGCATCATCACCGGCTTTTGCTGGCCAATTGCCTGGCGCAGTCGGTGGCGCTCATGCGCGGGCGAAGCCTGGAACAGGCGCGCGCGCTTCTGGCCGACACGGGCCTGAGCGCGGCCGAACTCGAACGCCAGGCCGCGCACCGGGTTTTTCCAGGCAACCGCCCGTCAACAACGCTTATCTATGATCAGCTCACCCCGCGTCGCTTGGGGCAGATCATTGCGCTTTACGAGCACCGGGTGTTTGTCGAAGGGGTGATCCTTGGCATAAATTCCTTCGATCAGTGGGGGGTCGAGCTTGGCAAGGTGCTGGCTGCAAGGATTGAACCGATACTGACCGGCGAACGCGACGGTGCCGACAAGGACGCTTCGACGCGCCAGTTGGTCGATTATATACGCAACCTGACCTAGCGCGCTTTCGGCCCTAGACGCCCGGCACGCAATCGGCCGCTACGGGCTCCAGATCCTGAACCGGGTCACCGGGGGCGCATTCCTCGCCAGAGAGAGGATAGTGTTTGTCATCGGCACAGGCCGAGAGAAACCCCGTTGTCATGAGCGCAAGCAACAGCATGGCCAGTCTGTTCATTGTGGATCTCCTGTTTTCCGGCAGGGCAAAAAGGCGGCCTGCAAGGCTTGAGCCTAGGGGCACGGCGCATGCCGGCATTGATCGGTGTCAAACTGACCGAAGATTTCGGGCCCGGTGACGCCGGGTAATTTCCTGCGGCGCATGATCTTTCGCAAAAGGCCGCCGGATCAGGGCGATATACTCTGGAAAGGTCAGCGATTGGCTGGATGGCGCGCGCCATGCGCCCGCCGTCGGAATGGAAAGGAGAGATGCATGAAGATTTGGATGATATTGGCCGCGAGTGCGTCGGTTTTGACCCTTGGCGCCTGCGAGGGGATGTCGCCGGAGTCGAGAACTGTCGCCGGGGTGGCAGGGGGCGCCGCGGCGGGGCTTATCACCGCCGAGGCATTTGGCGCCGACGACGACTGGCGCTTGATAGCCGCATTGGCCGGTGCCGCCGCCGGCACCCTGGTGGCGCAGAACACCGCGACCGGCAATTGCGCCTATGCGCGTGGCGATGGCACCTATTATCGCGCGCCTTGCCCGTAAATGAGAAAAGGGCGCCCCGATTGCGGGGGCGCCCTTTCAGGTCTGCTCCGTCACAGGGCCTTAGCCGCGCAGGATGGAGCGACCGGCATATTGTGCGGTTTCGGCCAGCATTTCCTCGATGCGGATCAGCTGGTTGTATTTCGCCAACCGGTCCGAGCGCGCAAGGCTGCCGGTTTTGATCTGGCCGCAATTGGTTGCCACGGCGAGATCGGCGATGGTGGCATCCTCGGTTTCGCCCGAGCGGTGCGACATCACGTTGGTCATGCGCGCGCGATGCGCCATGTCGACCGCTTGCAGCGTTTCGGTGAGGCTGCCGATTTGGTTGACCTTGACCAGCATTGAGTTGGCACAGCCCCGGTCGATCCCCATTGCAAGACGCTCCGGGTTGGTGACGAAAAGATCGTCGCCCACAAGCTGAACCTTGTCGCCGATGGCGTCGGTCAGGGATTTCCAGCCGTCCCAGTCATCCTCGGCCATGCCGTCCTCGATCGAGATGATCGGATAGTCGGCCACGAGAGCCGAGAGGTAGGCCACGTTTTCATCCGAGCTCAGCGATTTACCCTCGCCGGAGAGTTCGTATTTGCCGCCTTTGTAATATTCGGTGGCCGCGCAATCGAGGGCAAGATAGATGTCCTCGCCCGGTTTGTAGCCCGCTTTTTCGATGGACTTCAGAATGAAATCAAGCGCGTCGCGGCTGGAGCTAAGGTTGGGGGCAAAGCCGCCCTCATCGCCGATACCGGTCGAAAGGCCCGCCGCCGACAGCTCTTTCTTGAGGGTATGGAACACTTCTGCACCCATGCGCACGGCGTCGCGGATGTTGTCCGCGGCGACCGGCATGATCATGAATTCCTGAATATCAATCGGGTTGTCGGCATGCTCGCCGCCATTGATGATGTTCATCATCGGCACTGGCAAAATCCGCGCCGAGGTGCCGCCGACGTAGCGATAAAGCGGCTGGCCCGAGAAATCCGCCGCGGCCTTGGCGCAGGCAAGGCTGACGCCGAGAATGGCATTGGCGCCGAGGCGGCCCTTGTTGGGGGTGCCGTCAAGTTCGATCATCGCCATGTCCAGTGCGACCTGCTCGGTGGCGTCAAAGCCGGCCAGCTCTTCGGCGATCTCACCATTGACGGCGGCGCAGGCCTCGAGCACGCCCTTGCCCATGTAGCGGCCCTTGTCGCCATCGCGCCGCTCGACGGCCTCATGGGCACCGGTCGAGGCACCTGACGGCACCGCGGCACGCCCCATTGTGCCGTCTTCCAGCGTTACATCCACTTCGACCGTGGGGTTGCCCCGGCTATCAAGAATTTCGCGGGCGTGAATGTCGATGATGCTGCTCATTGGGGATTCCTTGCATGCATTAAAGTTGGCTGTGCCTTAGCAAGTTTCGCGACCAATGGAAACTGCGACAGGTAGTGCTAACATGGGCCCCGGCGCGGCCCCGGTGATCACGCGCGCGGCAGGGTGACGGCGCTTGGCGCGACAGAACGGCGGGCCTGACGGCGTTCGCGCAGAAAGGTGTAGAGACCAGAGGCGATGATGATCGCCGCACCGGTCAGGGTCCAGACATCGGGGCGCTCGCCAAACAATGTGGTGCCGATGATCAGCGCAAAGACGAGGCGTGAGTAGCGAAACGGCGTGATCACCGCCACATCGCCAAGCCGCATTGCCGCGACAATTGCGTAATAGGCGGCCACTCCGGTGATCATCGCAAAGCCGAAATCGCGCCAATCCATCGCCGTTGGCACGGCGGGGGTGCCCGAGATCGCCAAGAGGATAAATCCCGCAGGGACCAGTGTGGCAAAGGCATAGGTCGACAGTTGCATCGACGAAATGCTGCGCGGTACGGCGCGGGTGGCGAGGTCACGGATGGCAAGGCCAATCACCCCCTGCACCGCGAAAAGCGATGCCGGTTCAAAGCCTTGCAGGCCGGGGCGGATCACCATCAGAACCCCGCAGAAACCGACGAGAATCGCGCTCCAACGGCGCCAGCCGACGCTTTCGCCAAGGAAAAGCGCTGCGCCAAGGGTGACGGCCAGCGGCGTCGCCTGAAGGATTGCCGAGGCCGAGGACAGCGGCGTAAGCGCAATCGCGGTGACAAAGCCGATGGTGCCGATCAGCTCGCCGAAATTGCGCAGCAGGACAGGGCGAGAGACAAGATCGCGTGAAAAAAGCCGACTGCCCCGAGACCGGGCAATCAGGGCAAAGATGACCGCCCCGCCGATGCCGAGGAAAATCAGAATCTGCCCCACCGGAAGGTTCACCGCCAAGCGCTTGATGAACATGTCCTCAAGCGCGAAACCGGCCATCGCCAGAACCATCAGAATGCTGCCGCGCAGGTTTTCCATGCAAAGGTGTCTTTCGTTTCAGGAAAAGCCCCTGTTAGCCCGGCTTGGTTGTCGAAGGGAAGGGGCAAAACCCACGCTATGACAGAACGACAATGCCGTTATGCTTGGCCTTGTGCTCGGGTTCGACATGGATGGTGACGCGCGCATCGGGCAGGGCCTCCATCAGGGCGGCCTCGATCCGGTCGCAAAGCTTGTGCGCATCGTCCACGGTGGTGGCGCCGGGCATGACAAGGTGAAAGTCGATGAAGGTGACCTGACCGGCGTGGCGGGTGCGCAGGTCATGCGCTTCTACGGCGTCGCCGGTGCTGGCGGCGAGGGCGATGATCTCGCGAATCCTGCTCAGTTCCTCGTCCGAGACCGCCTCATCCATCAAGCCGCTCAGCGATTGCCTGATGACGCCCCAGCCCGACCACAGGATATTGAGTGCGACCAGTGCGGCCATCACCGGGTCAAGCACCCACCAACCGGTGGCAAACGCAAGCCCGACCCCGATCAGCACGCCGACCGAGGATACCACATCGGTGACGAGGTGCTTGCCATCGGCCACAAGTGCTGGTGAGCGATGCGCGCGTCCCGCGCGGATCAGCACGAAGGCCCAGGCCCCGTTGATCAGGCTGGCGCCCGCGTTTATCAGCATCCCGGCCAGCGGCGCATCGGGCACAGAAGGCGCTAGAAAGCCGCCGTAGGCCTCGCGCAGGATGAACAGCGCGGCGATCACGATCAGCACGCCCTCAAGCACGGCGGAAAAGAATTCGGCCTTGTGGTGACCATAGGGGTGATTGCTGTCGGCGGGGCGCTCGGCGACGCGCAGGGCGACGATCACGGCCACGGCCGCCGCGACGTTGACAAGGCTCTCAAGGGCATCCGACATTAGTGCCAGCGATCCGGTCAGCCACCAGGCAATTACCTTGAGGCCCATGACCAGCAGGCCGATGATCACGCTGCCAAAGGCCAGCTTCATCACTCGTGTCATCGCGGCAAATCCCCGCCTTGTTGGTTGCAGCTTGTGACGTCCCCTTGCACGCAGGGCGCCTTGAGGTCGCGGGCTGGATAGCGGCAAGCGGTGCGGTTTTCCACCTTTTTTGCCGGGTTTTCCGGTTTAATGCGCCCCGGCGCGGGAAAACAGCTGGATCACGACGATACCGGCAAGAATCATCGCTGTGCCAAGGATCGCGGGCAGGTCGAGCTTCTGGCCGAACACCAGATAGCCGATGGCGGCGATGAATACGATGCCAAGCCCGGACCAGATCGCATAGACCACGCCGACCGGCATCACCCTGAGTGCCTGTGCCAGAAAGTAAAAGCTGACGCCATAGGCCAGCAGGGCAAGCACCGAGGGCCAGAGGCGCGTGAACTGTTGGCTGGCCTGAAGCGCCGTGGTGCCGGCGGTCTCGGCCAGGATGGCGAAGGCGAGAACGAGATAGACATGGGGGATCATTATGCGCGACCTTTCGTCTTGAACCGGTCCAGCCCTAGCCAATTTTACGCGGCGGCGCAATTTGGCAAACGTCTAGGCGCGGGTGAGGGGGAGTTCGGTCGTATGCTTGATCTCTTCCATCACAAAACTGGCCGAAACATCGCCCATCGGCACCCGCGCGATCAGGGTCTGATAGAGGCGGTCGTAATCTGCCATGTCGGCGACCTGCGCGCGGATCAGGTAATCAAGATCGCCGGACATGCGGTAAACCCCCTGAACCTCGGGCAGGGCGCGGGTGGCGCGCGCGAATTGTGCCAGCCACCCGGCGTCATGGCGCGCAGCACGAATTTGCAGGAACACGGTCAGGCCAAGCCCAAGCTTTGCCGGATCAAGCAGGGCCACGCGCTTGGCGATCACGCCCGAGGCCTCAAGGGCCTTGACCCGGCGCCAGCAGGCATTGCGCGACAGGCCGACCCGCTCACCCAATGCGTCAAGCGCCAGGGCGGCGTCCCGCTGTAATTCCGTGAGGATGCGGCGGTCAATATCGTCAAGAGTGCTCATGATTTCTCTATAAGTTGGGATAATTTCCCAAGTATACCTCAGATCGCTGCATCTTTGGGAAAAATTTGCCATGCGCCGGGGCTAATTTCGGTTCAAGCAATCAACCAAGGGGCCAGCGCCATGATTTCCAAAGTCTTTCTCGACCATCCCGGCAGTGTGGATGAAACCTATCTTGAACACGCCCGCTTTGCCGGCGGATTCAGCCTGAAACTCTTTGCCGCCGGTTTCGCGGCGCTGATCCATGCGGTGATCCCGATCCTGTTCGAAAAGACCGCCAGCCGGATGATCGCCGATATGTACGCAAGGACCCACAATCGCGGTCAATGAAAAACGGGGGCCGAAACGGCCCCCGCTGTTTGCGAATTAGGGGGTGGGTGACCCCCACGCTTCTGTCGGCCTAGCCGATGATTCCGTTCAGGGTCGCACTCGGGCGCATGACGGCGACAAGCTTGGCCGGATCGGCATGGTAATAGCCGCCGATATCCGCCGCTTTGCCCTGGGCCTCGGCAAGCTCACTGGTGATCTTGGCTTCGTTCTCGGCCAGGGCCTTGGCGACGGGGGCGAATTCGTCGGCAAGGGCCGCGTCCTCGGATTGCGCGGCGAGCGCTTCGGCCCAGTAGCGCGCGAACCAGTAGTGGCTGTCGCGGTTGTCCGGCTCGCCGACCTTGCGGCTTGGCGAGCGGTCATTGTCAAGAATGCCCTGTGTGGCGGTCTCGACGGTCTCACCCAAAAGCCGCGCGCGCGCGTTGTCCTTGGTCTCGGCCAGGAACTTGAAGCTTTCGCCAAGCGCGCAGAATTCGCCCAGTGAATCCCACCGCAGGTGGTTTTCGCCCAGAAGCTGTTGCACGTGCTTGGGGGCCGATCCGCCGGCGCCGGTTTCAAACAGGCCGCCGCCGTTCATCAGCTTGACGATCGAGAGCATCTTGGCCGAGGTCGCCAGTTCCAGGATCGGGAACAGGTCGGTCAGGTAGTCGCGCAGCACGTTACCGGTGATGGCAATCGTGTTTTCGCCCTTGGTGATGGTCTCAAGGCTGGCACGGGTGGCGTCGCGCGGCGTCATGATCTCGAACTTGTCGGACACGCCTTTGGCTTCGAGGATCGGCTTGATCATGGCAATCAGCTCGGCATCGTGGGCGCGGGCCGCGTCAAGCCAGAAGATCGAGCGATAGCCGGTCGCTTTTTGACGGGCAATCGCAAGGTTCACCCAATCCTCGATCGGGGCCTTGCGGGCCGAGGCAGAGCGCCAGATATCGCCCGCTTCGACGCTGTGCTGATGCAACACGGTACCGTCAGCCAGCACCATTTTCACGGTGCCCGTCGCCGGGATTTCAAAAGTGGTCGGGTGGCTGCCGTATTCCTCGGCCTTTTGCGCCATCAGGCCGATGTTCTGAACCGTGCCGGCGGTTGCCGGGTTCAGCTTGCCATTGGCCTTGAAGAACTTGATAGCCTCGTCGTAGACCGGCGCATAGCTGTTGTCGGGGATGACGCAGACCGCATCATGTTCCTTGTTGTCCGGGCCCCAGCCCTTGCCGCCGGCACGGATAAGCGCGGGCATCGAGGCATCGACAATCACGTCCGAGGGGACATGCAGGTTGGTGATGCCACGGTCGCTGTCGACCATATACATCGGCGGGCGTGCGGCCATGGTCGCGTCGATGGCCGCCATGATGTCAGCGTTGCCCTTGACCCGCTCAAGCAGGTCGCCAAGCCCCGAATTCGGCGAGACGCCAAGCGCGTCCATCTCGTCGCCGTATTTTTCAAAGACCGGAGCAAGGAACTGTTTGACCGCATGGCCAAAGATGATCGGGTCCGAGACCTTCATCATCGTGGCCTTGAGGTGCATCGAAAACAGCACGCCCTCGGCCTTGGTTTTTTCGATCTCGTCGGCAAGGAAGGCGTCAAGCGCGGCCGCGCTCATAAAGGTGGCATCGACCACGGTGCCGGCGGGATAGCTCAGCCCGTCCTTGAGAGTGGTCTCGCCATCGGCGGTTTCCAGAACGATCTTGGCCTTGGCTTCCTTGCCAAGCGTTGCGGATTTCTCGTTCGCAAAAAAGTCGCCGCCATCCATCGCGGCCACGCGGGTCTTGCTGTTGGCTGTCCATTCGCCCATGCGGTGCGGGTTTTTCTGGGCAAAGCTTTTCACGGCGGCGGCGGCGCGGCGGTCGGAGTTGCCCTCGCGCAGCACCGGGTTCACGGCCGAGCCCTTGATCGCGTCATAGCGCGCGCGCACCTCTTTTTCTGCGTCGGTCGCGGGCTCTGCGGGATAGTCGGGGATGGCATAGCCCTGATCCTGAAGTTCCTTGACGGCAGCGAGAAGCTGGGGAACCGAGGCCGAAATGTTCGGCAGCTTGATCACGTTCGCCTCGGGCGTCTTGACCAGGTCGCCCAACTCGGCAAGGTCGTCCGAAACGCGCTGATCGGCGCTCAGCTTGTCGGGGAAGGTCGCCAGGATACGGCCGGCAAGCGAGATGTCCTTGGTCCCGACAGTGATGTCGGCGGCGGCGGCAAACCGCTGGATGATGGGCAGAAGCGAGGCGCTTGCAAGCTCGGGGGCTTCATCAACCTTGGTGTAAATGATGTCGGGAATAGTTTTATTGACCATCGGGCATACCTCTCGATCAGGTTTAAGAACTGTGCCGTGGCTCTGGCGCAAAGGTCAGACCAGGAACACGCGGCACGGAATCGTTTGCTTGGGCGGGTCTTAGCGCAAATCCGTGGCGCAGGAAAGACGGTATGCGACAGTATACAAAAATAAATTACGTCAAACGGCCAAAGCTGCGTGCTGTTTGAGCCGGAACATGAGGCCATAGCCCGCAAGTACGGCGATCAGAACGCCAATATGCGAGGGCAGGGGCGTGCCGTGAAACATCTGTCCGATGGGAATGGCGAGGCTGACGCTGCCGATGGTGGCCACGGCGCCAATCACACTTGCGGCGGTTCCCGCAATCGCGCCCATCGGCGCCATTGCCAGCGCATTGAGATTGCCAAGGGTAAGACCGGCCTGAAAGAAAACACTGGTCTGCCAGATCACGAAGACGGCGAATTGGGCCTGTGGCGGCAAGCCGATCATCCAACAGATGATCGCGAAGGCCGACAGGACGATCTGTGCGCCAAGGGCAAATCCGACCATCCGTTCCATCCCAAGCCGCATGATCAGCCGCGCATTCAACAGGCTTCCGCTGCCCGCGATCAGGGCCATCAGGAAGAACCAGCGCGGAAAGCTTTCGGCGCGCTCAAAGGTCTGCTCAAAGATCGGCTGGACCATGGTGAGCGAGGTGAACAGGGTGGTCATGCAAAGGGTCTGGACCAGAATGGCAAAGCGGGTCACCGGGTTGGCTACCACGTCTTTCATCGCCAGCCAGAGCAGGCGGGCGCGAAACGGGCGCCGCCGCTCTGGCGGCAGGGGCTCGCTCAGGCGCAGCGCCATCCACAGGGTCAGGATGCCGGCAAAGACAACAAAGGCCCCAAACACCCCGCGCCAGCCCGCAAGGTTGATGATGCCAGCGCCAAGCAGCGGCGCCATCGCCGGGGTCATGGCAAAGATCGTCATCACGAAGGACATCAGCCGCGCCATTTCCCGTCCCGAGAACAGGTCGCGGATGATCGCCAGCGAGACGATGCGAAAGGCCGCGGCGCCGATGCCCTGAAGCACCCGCGCGGCCAAAAGCGCGGACAGGCTTGGCGCGACCATTCCCAATAGCGCGCCCGCAACATAGATCACTGCGCCAATTATGATGATGCGCTTGCGACCAAAGGAATCCGACAGCGGCCCGGCAATCAGGGTGCCCGCGCCAAGCCCCAACAGAAAGCTGGTGATGATCAGCTGCGCGCGATTGGGGGCATCCGGTGTAAGCGCCCCGGCGATATGGGGCAGGCCGGGCAGCATGGCGTCGATGGAAAACGCCACCGTCGCCACCATCATCGCCATCATGGCAATGAATTCCAGCCCTGCGAGTGGCTTTTTCCTGGCGGGTGGAATGGGCATGAGCTGTCCTTTTGCGGCGCTTTGCATCGGCCTTAGCATGGTCATGCGAGAGGAGCCAGATCAGGCTTTACAAATAGTTGATAAAAATAGTACGAAAATAAAATAATACCTGACAGAAGGAATCGGATAATGAAACTCGCCCATTTCCACACCTTCAGCCTTGCCGGGCTGATCGTGGTGGCGGCCGTTGCCACACGGGCCGATCCGGCCCATGGCGATGGCGCACGCATGACCTATGAGCTGTTCGAGCACAGCATCGACCACGTCGATCTTGCGGGGTGTCCCGAAGAGTTTGACCCCGACACCAGCTTCTGTCGCCTGACACTGGCGGATGGCAACGCGCATGTCTTTGTTTTCGACAATGGCGCTGATCAGCCGATGCTGGCGGTCAGATCCTATGACCTCAGCAAAGGCCTGCCCGCGTTCTAGGTTAGGTCGGGGGCGTGTCGCGATTGGCCGAGGGGGGCTCTGCCTCGGGCGGGGCGCCATCGCCCCGCGCCTTGGGTTGGTGCCCCAGACGCGCAATAAGCCATTCGGTGTGCTCTTCGCGTTTTTTCACCGCGTAAGAGCCGAATTGCTGAATGATCACGGCAAAGATGCCGAGGCCGATCATGATGAAGATGGTCGTGCCGATCTTGCCGGTGGCGGTGACCGGCACAAGGTTGCCATAGCCAACCGTCGAGAGCGTCACCACGGTAAAGAAATAGCTGTCAAGCCAGCTCCAGCCTTCGACCGCGTGGAAAAACGCCGTGCCGCCCGCGATAATGAGCGTAAGCATCGCCAGAAGTGTGAGTGCTTTGGCACGCTGCATCGCAGGTCAGGCCCCGGCCTGGGCGCCAAGTTCGTCGATCACCTTAACCCAGAGATCGGCGGGCTGACAGCCGGGTACGGCGTGTTGGCCGGCGACGATAAAGGTTGGCACGCCGGTGATGCCCATTTCGCGGAACTGCTTGTCGCGGTTGGCGATATCCTCGCGGTCCGCGTCCGAACGTAACAGCCGCAGGATCATCGCGCCATCCATCGACAGGCTATCGGCAAGATCGGCCAGAACCTCGTGATCGCCGATATCGCGGCCCTCTTCGAAATAGGCCCGAAACAGCGCCATCGCCATGTCGTTCTGCATGTCCTCGACCCCGGCCCAATGAATGAGACGATGTGCGTCAAGCGTGTTGGGGGTGCGTTTGATTGCACTGAAATCGATCGAAAGGCCGGCCGCTTCGGCGCGCTCGACAATCGGGGCATAGGCGCGCAGCGCGCCAGCCTGACCACCGAATTTGTGTTCCAGGTATTCGCGCCGGTCCATGCCCCCGGCGGGCATCTCGGGGTTTAACTGAAAGGGATGCCAGGCGATCTCGAATCCATGGTCAGGGCGCTCTTCAAGAGCCTGATCAAGAAGGGTTTTCCCGATATAGCACCAGGGGCAGATCGGATCGGAAACGATATCAAGCTTGACCATTCAGAGCCTCGTAGATGGGCCGCAATGCGCGACGCAGGATTTTGCCGTTGGCCCCGGTCGGCAGGGCGGGCACGTGGAAGTAGCCACGCGGGCGCTTATAGGCGGCCAGCTGCGCGGCGGCAAACTGATCCAGCACGTCGGACGGCAGCGGTTCGGGGCCAGTATAGAAGGCCATGATCAGGCGTGCATCCTGTTTTACCTCGATATCGGTGACGGCGCATTGGGTGATGCCGGGATGCTGGTTCAGCGCCGCCTCGACCTCAAGCGGTGAGACGCGAAAGCCGCCAGCATTCATCATGTCATCGCAGCGCCCAAGATAGGTGATCTGGGCATCGGCGTCCATTGCCCCCTGATCGCCGGTGACAAACCAGTCGCCGCGGAATTTTTCCGCAGTCGCCTCGGGGGCATTGAGATAGCCAAGCATCAGGCCGGGGTCGTCGCGGTGAATGGCAATCGTGCCCTCATCGCCCAGGGGCACCGGCCCGTCCGGCCCAAGGATCGCCACGCGACGGCCCTGTTGCGGGCGCCCGAGGCTGTGGTCGGTGGCCGGATGCGCGGGGCTTCCCGAGATGAATGTCGAGCATTCCGACATGCCATAGGCCTCGTAGATCGCGGTGCCTGTGGCCTCGCGCCAATGCTGGCGGATCGTCTCGGAAAGTTTTTCCCCGGCTGATAATCCGTGCCGCAGATCGGGCAGGTCAAATACCTGGCCGGGCTTTAGCATCTTGCGGTAAACGCCCGGTGCGGCTGCAAAAATCGTCGCCTTGTGACGGGCAAGCAAAAGCGGGAGCTGATCCGGCGTGATCTCTGGCGCGGGGATAAGGGCGGTGGCGCCGATGGTCCAGGGATCCATCAGCCCGGTGCCAAGTGTATAGGTCCAGTTGAACGCGCCCGCATGGCAGAGCCGGTCGCTGTCGCGCAGTCCGTACCAGCCCTCGAACATCATCTGGCGCGCCCAGATCGCGCGATGCGCGTGGCAGACCGCGCGCGGCACACCGGAGGTGCCCGAGGTATATATGATATAGGCAAGGCGATCCGGATCGCCCATGTCATAGCGGGCGGCGGGCAAATCGCGCATCGCTTCTAGCGCGGGTTGTTCGATGATCGCGACGTCGGTTTCGGGGCAGGCCACGCCCGGCGCGCGCAGAATCGCGGCGGGGGTGATGGTCCTGATCATCGAGGCAACCTCGGGCGCTGTAAGCTGTGTCGAGGTTGGCACCGGCACAAGCCCGACAGCAATCGCGCCGAGATAGGCAATCGGAAATTCCACCGTATTGCCAAGCCGCATCAATACCCGGTCTCCGGGGCGCAATCCGGCCTGCAAAAGTCCTGTGCCGGTACCCAGCACGGCGGATTTCAGGCGCGCATAGCTCCACGTTTCCGCGCTGTGCAGGCCCAGAACCGCCAGCGCGGTCTTGTCTGCATTCGCCTCGGCCCGACCCAGAACATGGGCGGCAAGGTTGAACGGATCGGGGCGGGGGGCGCAGAGGCCCTGGTCAAAAAGCGATATCATGTGTTCGCCTTAGGACGGGGGCGGCTTAGTTGCAAGTGTATGGCGGGCTGCGTATAGGAAGGCGTTATGACCGATAAAGCATCTCATTCACTGATCAGCATCAGCCGCGAAGACGGCCAGAGCCCGGTGGCCGAGCCACTGGACCTTGGCGGACGTGTGCGCGAGTTGCGCAAGGCCCGCGGCTGGACGCTTGAACAGGCGGCGAAACAGGCCGGGCTGGCGCGCTCGACTCTCTCGAAGATCGAGAACGGGCAGATGTCGCCGACTTATGAGGCGCTCAAAAAGCTGGCCCTGGGGCTGGAAATTTCGGTGCCGCAGTTGTTCACCCAACCGCAGCGCGATCAGATCAACGGCCGCATGGCGGTGACGCGTTCCGGTGAAGGCGCGGCCAAGGCCACCGTGACCTATGAGCATGAATTGCTTGCCGAGGTTCTCAGCCACAAGCGCATGCTGCCCTATCGCGCCCAGATCCGGGCGCGCAGCATTGATGAATTTGATGGGTGGGTGCGCCATGACGGCGAGGAATTTCTCTATGTGTTGACCGGGGTGATCCGGCTTTACACGGAATTCTACGAACCGATAGAAATGCGCCGCGGCGACAGCGCCTATTATGACGCGACCATGGGTCATAACGTGATATCCATCAGTGCAGAGGACGCCACGATTCTCTGGGTGACATCGCTGAACTAGAGCGCATGTTCTTCAGCTTGGGCTTCTCTGATTACATTATTGAAGACGGAACTCAGCTCGCAGCGCACTTTCGCGCGTGAACCGCACCCAAACGCTGTTCAGTGATCGCCTGGGTCCGCGCTCAAATTCATCATGACACCTAGGCTGGGTCTGTTTCAAGCTCCGCATGTAGGCTTTCGGTAAAGAGAAAATCCTCAACCTCCTCATGGGCTTCTTGCAGGGTAAGTTGGTGACTGGTTGCAAGGTATCTCACAAAGGCTTCCCAGTCCTGCTCTAGACTGAGGACTGTTTCACGCTGTAAATGTGGAAACCGCTGCTTAGCCCGAGGGTACATGGCCTTCCAGCACAGCGGGGAAGGACGAACTGTCATCATTGATGCCCCTTTTGAAACAAATACCACTTTACTCTGGGCACTATAGCAAAAATGGCAAAAAAAGAAACGCGGGAGTTCTGTCGTCCTGATACAGGCGTTAAGAGGCCAACTCCGGTGGAGTTAGACCTGCCATTAGCCAATTCTATTCCTGCACAAGGGGGCGGCGGTTTAATCTTCCTGATACCACCAAACATCCGGCATAAACCCGGTGCGATCACCATAAATGGGTAGAGTATCGGGGAATTGCAATTCGCGGGCGTGAGCAATGCGTCCTTTGTCAAAGGACCAGATCGGGATGACATAACGTCCCGCAGTTAAGACACGATCCAGCGCGCGGGTTGCGGCGACGAAATCCTCTGAAGCTTCGACACTAAGCATCTTGTCAATCATTGCATCAACTGCAGGCTCGGTGACGCCCATCAGATTTCGGCTACCGGGTTGCTGGGCCCCTGCTGAGCCCCAATACAGCCTTTGCTCGTTGCCGGGGCTAAGAGAAAGCTCGCGACGCACCTTTGTGAGATCAAAGTCAAAACTGCTTTGTCGGCCCACGTATTGCGCATTATCGACAGGTTCCGGTGTGAGCGTGATCCCAAGCCGCTCCAGCGCACGGGCATAGATTTCAACCACGGTTTTCATTTCGGTATCGCCCTGACGCAACAATACGTTGAAGGCGATCTGTCTTCCTGTCGCATCGCGCAGGCTGCCATCTTCCACCGTGAGACC
>NZ_CAJXIP010000009.1 GCF_913054395.1 uncultured Roseovarius sp. | reverse complement strand
GCAGCATTTGGGAGGTTCGGGCTCGATCCAGTCATTCGCTGTAAGAGGTGCCTAGGGATTGCGAATGACGTTGCGACCGTCAGCCTCCAGCGTCCGGGTGACTGAGCGCGGAATCCGGTTGGAGACATCAATCGCATTGCCCGTCGAAGAAAATCGCGGTGCTGAAACTGCTTCTGTCACCGACATGCCGAAATCGACCGTGTTCAGGATGGTTTGCAGCACGCCCATCACAATCTGCGTCCCTCCGGGCGCGCCCAGCACCAGCGCTGGCGTGTCGTCTTCAAACATGATTGTGGGGCATATTGCACTAAAGCGCGATTTCCCCGGTGCGATTGAAACCGCGCGGCCGGGAGGGGGATCGAATACCCCCATGCACCCGTTGTACATGAAGACAAGACCGGGCGTTATCACGCCGGCCGGCATACCAAGCGAATGGGTCATTGCCACGCAGTTGCCATCGCTATCGACCACGGAAATATGTGTTGTGTCGCGCGGAACGGCATCTGCGGGCGGCAACCGCCGGACTGTGGCCCGTTCGCCGCGACGTATCTCATTGGCGAGGTTCGCCGCATGCTCCTTGCCGGTGAGTTTGCTTAGCGGTACGTCAACAAAGCGAGGATCACCAACGCGTTTATCCTTGTCGATTGTCGCGCGTTTCATGGCCTCCGACACAAGCGCGATATAGGCCGGGCTGTTATGTTCATAGTTCGAAAGTTCGAAATTCTCGAGAATATTGAGCATTTCAAGAAGCATCACTCCGCCACCGGGTGGGCGGTTGGTCACTATACGCCGTCCGCGATAGCTGCCTTCGATCGGGGTGGTCCAGTCCGGGGCGCAGCCTTCCAGATCGGCGGAGGTCAGTAATCCGCCGCATAATCAGACTAACCAGATGAGCCAGACCCTCTCTTAGTTCATGCGGCCAACTAGCCCAATATCTCTGACGACGGACACCTGAAGACGAAGTGGTCGCCGTGATGAGATGGCTTGCTCCTGCTAACGCGCCGGAGTTTCTTGGAGCCTTGACACGCGCAATCCCACGGTGAAAGCGAAGGTTTCCGGATAAGCCACCTTGCTGGGGTCGGGTCTCGCCACAGGCGCCCTTAACGGCAGTCTCGGCCCCAGGGCGCTATCCGCGAAAAGGGATAAAAAAGATGTCCCAAGGGTCGCCGCACCCTACACAAAAAACGGACCACGCCATCGAGACCCGAGATTAAACACCGGGGCCCACTCAGCGCGTTTGCAAAATTTAGAAAAACTGGTTTAATTTCGCTTAGTTATATTTATTCAACCGGTTCCCACTTGGCCAACAGGCACAGCCAATGAAAACCGCGTGAACATTAAGGAGCCAAGCATGAATTCGAGACAGCCCATCATGACGCGCGATGCCTCAAATCTGTCCGACGCGGATTTCGGCATGATCTTGTCTGCCTTCCAGGGCGACGCAAGCATGGTTGATTTTGAAGACATCCGGCCAAGGTTCCGCATGCTCGAGGTTGCGGCCGACGCGATCCTTGCGCCCGATGGCATGTACGTGGTGCTCGATGGTGCGGTGGCACTTCGGCAGAACGAAACCACGCTCGCGACCGCAGATGCGGGCGATTACTTCTATGAGGAACACCTCGAAATATTCAACATCCCGGTAACGATGGAGGCGCTCGCCGCGCCGGGAACGCGGCTTGCCTATCTCTCCAGCGCTGAATGGTTCGCGCTGCCTGAGAACCTGCGCACCGCCGCGTTCGCCACTCTCTTTGGCGATCTGGTTTCGGTTCATATGCAGAATTTCCAGCAACCCATCAATTGCTGTAGCGTGACGGCTGCGGCGTTGAGCATGTCTGCGCTCGGGTTTTCTTGCGAGGTGAACGACATCTTCCGGGAATGCGAGTTGCCCGCAAGCTTCGTGGTCAGCGACGGGATTTCGCTGGCCGAACTGTTCGACGTGGCCTGCACCTATATCTACAAGCTGGGCCTGCGCGAGATGGTTCAGGTGCACACCTATTTCATGGATACGGCCACCACCTCGCCCGAGCAACTTCTGGCCGCAATCGAAGAATCGAACCGGCTTGGCGGCGATAACGACATCCTCGTGGCCAACTTTCAGGTCGGCATGGCCCATGGCAGAGAGAATATGCCCGGCGGCCATTTCGCCATTATAGCCAAGTGCAACCCCAGTACCGGTTTGGTTCATATGATGGATGTGCACCCGGAGAAATACGGCAAGCTCTGGGTGACGACCGTGGACCGGCTCTATGCGGCGATGTCGGACCGTGACGGTACCTCGATGCGCGCGCGCGGGCTCTTGCGGTTCTCCGCGCGCCAAGCGGTCAAGACACGGCTGAAATCTCTCAAGCCGCCCTGCCATTACGTGGACACGACGCGCTATCTGTCGAGTGGACGGCGCAAGAAGCGCAACCTTTTCCGCCGCGCCAGCCCCAACCTGAACAGTCTGGGCGTGCTTTCGGAAAGCCTTGCTATCCTTGGCGATCCAGACGTGAACGAGGACAAACTGCTGCTCTCCTCGACCGCCGCCTACAGCGAGACGCTGAGCCGCGTGTCGGATGCGCGCGAGATGGACCGGATTGCCAAGATGTATCTGGCACAGGCGGTTCATACGCATCTCGGCAGCGAGTTCCGCAACTATAACGAACGGGCGGAAGAACACCGCGAGTTGTCACCGCAGGACTGGTTCAAGGCGCAACTCAGCAGCCTTGAAGATCACGACGGTCGTCACCTGATGATAAATATAGATCTCAACCGCGTGCTCGGATTCGACGTGATCAAAGCGCCCGACAACCTGTACCGCGAAACGGCGCTTCTGGAAGAGTTCTGGTGCATCTGCATCGCATATGACGAGGCCGACGACCTGGTGACTTTGGTTGATATGAGCCCGGCAACCTCGCAGGTCTGGCAGGCACCGAGGTCGCAGATTTTCCGCGGCTTGAGGGATTTGCACAACCCCGAGATGCTGATGATAGAGGAACGCGCGCAGGTCCAGGTGGCCGATGACGCCCCGGGCATTGTCCAGGCCAACACGATCGCGCTCTTTTACGACGACGAGGATCCATGGTCGAACATGCTGCGCAATATCCTCGACAATATCGGCGTGACCGAACTGGCCGCCATAGACGTTTCGGGCCATGCGTTGCGCTCGATAAAGATGCGGCGGCAACTGGTGGCCATGACCGGGCAGGATTCCGTGCCTTACCTGTTTTTCAGGGGTGAATGGCTTGGTGCGCGCGACGATATCGTGGGCATGGTCATGGATGGCAGCCTTCAGGCGCGGATCGCCGAAGAGGGGCTTCCGGTGCTTCTGCGCCACGAATCGCCCAGTCTCGACAAGAACATCTTTGGATATCCCAAGGGCGGGCTGAACGAGCCGCCCGATGGCAAACGCAACGTTCTGCTGGCCGCTTGCGGCTCTTCTGCGGCTGACAAGATCCCCGAACTGGTGGAACGGATCACCGACGCGGGGCACAATGTGAAGCTTATTCCTTCGGTCGCGGCAGAGAAATTCTTCAAGGATCACGCGGCCGACCGAATTTTATCCCGGATCCGCGCGCACGACATTTACCGCGATGACGATGAGTGGAACTTTCATTATATCAACTACGGAATGCCCCTGCGGGCCTCGCATCTGGCGCTTTGCGACTGGGCCGATTGTATCGTGTTGGCCCCCGTCACATGCAACACCATGGGCAAGATCGCCAATGGTATCGCCGACAATCTGCTGTCGTCGATCTTTGTCGCCTGGCAATACCAACGCAAGCCCGTCGTTCTGTGCCCGGCCTGCAACACGCATATGTGGAACAATATAACCACCCAGAACAACGTGGCGGCGTTGAAAACACTTGGTGTTGAGTTTGTGGGCCCGCGCGAGGGGATGCTTTCGAACGGGACGATGGGGGTTGGCATGATGGCCACGCCCGATCAGGTCATGATGGCGCTGGAGGGGGCCTTCGAGCAGCTTGACGATCAGGAACAGCGGATCATCCGCTGGGCGCGCGACGCTGCCGCCTCTGACGAATACGCGCAATGGAAGCGGGTTTTCCGCTCCATCGACGAGGGGGTGGTGGGCATCGACGTGATCGACGATCTGACGGGTGACTCGCTCTTGCACTTCGCTGCCGGTGGCGAGGGTGAGATGACCGAGAACGGCATTGCGCGCGGCGTGCCAGACCTTGAGGCGGCGCGCGATCTCATTGCGCGGGGCATCAACCTGAACGCCCAAAATGATATGGGCTTCACCGCGCTCCATGTGGCAATCGCCAACGCCTCGTCCGAGATGGTGGATATTCTGCTGGGGGCCGAGGGGATTGATGCGGGCCCTTGCCTGCATTTCGCGCAGGACAAGGCCGTGCCGGAGGCCATTCGCGCGCGCCTCATGGACTGGGCACAGGCCAAGGGGATCTCTGTGGCAACTTCCGCTGCTCAGGCCACATCCGGGTCGGAAACGAAAAGCGCCGAGGAAAGCTATCTCTATTTCACCTACGGTTCGCTCAAGCGCGGCTTTCCGAACCACGAGGCCCACGCCGAGCACCTCGGCACATTTATAGGCCCCGCGAATACGCGTCAGTCGATGCCGCTCATCGTTCAGAAGGAGCCGCGCTGTGACAACCCCAATTGCGCCTATCTGCACCGCATGGCCACGCTTGTAGACCTCAAGGGCAAAGGCCAGCAGGTAGAGGGCGAGGTGTACCGCGTGACGGCGGCGGGCCTGCGGGCGCTCGACCAGCTTGAGGGCTATCACGGCCCCGCCTCAACCGAAAACGTCTACCTTCGAAAGAAGATCACCGTGGTCGTTGAGGGGGCGGTCGAGCACGCCTATGCCTATGTCATTGCCGATCCAACCCCGCATCTGGCGGCACTGGAAGCGGGCGAGGCCGAGACAGTGGCGGTTTACACCGAAGACATGGCGCGGGGCGACCTCAAGCCCGGATTTGAGCCCGCGCAGTAGCGGGCTGTGCTGTCTGGCTTTCACAGGTGGCGCACAAGCCGCGGTGCGTCACATGTGAAGCACAATGCTATAGAGCGTGATCACGATCATCGCCGCCAGAACCGCAGGCCAGAACGCGGCCTTGGGAATAAGGTTGTCGTGGTAATTCAGCAGGCGCGATGAGGGCATGATGCCGGAGACGAAGAAATAGGTGTTCACCGACACGCCAAGCAGCAGGAAATACATCAGGAAGTAAAAATACTCCATATATATCACTTCCGACCCGGCAATGGATTCGCGCAGTTGGACATGCGCAAGAAGCACGACGAAGAACAGCACCGAGGCGGTTTCGATCACGCCGGAGGTGCTGAAATCATGCCGCGCGGCCAGATCTTCCTTGCGGGTGACCGTCATCAGCGCGCCAAAAAGCAGCGTCGAAACCACGAAAAGCGGCACCATGTGCACGATGAAGGCGTTGCCGAATTTGCGCTTCACCACGATGTTGTAATGCAACTCGGGAAAGCCCGTTTGCTGGGGGGGGCGATCAAGCCCCAGGCTGGTGCCGAGGTCGGAAGGCTTGTAGTCAAAATAGGTATTCTCCCGTTCCCATGTGCCCAGAACGATGCGCTCGTCGATGCCGAAAACATCCGTGGGACCGGTGGCCGGGTAAGCCTCGAAATCGGGCACCAGCACCACATCCTCGCCAAAGGTGCCGGGCCAGAGCCGGACCCAGACGGTTTTGTGGTCGAACGGGTAAGCGGTGTAATCGAAGGTCTGGCGCAGGGTTTGCTCGAAATACCAGCCAATGAGATCACCATTGCCGCGCCTGAGCCGATAGGCCTCTTCGATCACCCCATCTCCTACATTGACCCGTTCGGGCAGAATAAAGCCGATCTCACCGGGGGCAGGTTTGATCGCATCATGCACACCGTCTTCGTAAAGCTGCCAGACATAGCCGCTCACGTTCACATCCGTGGCCCCCGTATATTCAAGCGACTGGATGTAGACGCCGGTTTTAACCCGGTAAGCGGGGTCAACCCCGGCGGTCTCAAAATACTCTGTGACGGCGGCCTTATCGTATATCTGGGTCGGGTCGCCTTCGAACCGGTTCATCTCCACCCACAGCATGAACAGGATAGAGGCCAATACGGCCGACACCACGCAGGATAAAATCCAGATCTTGCTCTCTACACTCATCTTGCCTGCCGCTCCCCGTAGAATGGGCCGCCGCGCCTGGTGTTGCGATCAGCCTCGTATGATTTTTCCCGAGGTTACAGAAGCCTACCCCCCTTGAAAAGAAAAAGCGGGGGCCGCCTTGTCGGGCCTGCGCGGGTCGGGGTTCAGATGATGAAATCGGTCCGGCCGGAGAGGCTTCGACGCACCCCCGTGCGAGCAAAGTCGGTGCGCAGGGTGTCGGCGCCCTCCCCCTCTGTAGGCGCATTCCCGTGTTGCCCGGCTTCGGCAAGACAACGGATTTCGCGCAGGGTGAGGTCCACCAAGGGAAGCCGCTCTTTTTGGGTGACGCGCTCCAGCGCATCGGCATAGGCCAGCGCGCGCTCCCACTCGCCCCGGTCGATCATGATCGCGCAGGCATCGGGGTAGAAATGCAAGTAATTGTGGCCCACGCATCCCTTGGCAACAAGGGCCTCTCCTTGTTCCAGCAGGCGGTCCTGCTCATCGGCGTCGGAAATGGCGAGCGCCAGCGCGGAGATCGCTTTTGGCCCGACGAAATTCGGCCCGTGCTCAAGCGCGACCCCGACGGCTTTGCGGCCGGTTTTCTCGGCTTCCTCTGCAAGTCCGGCATAGACCTGAGTGCGCGCAAGATGTTCGAGCGCCTGTGCTTCAAGCCGCTTGGCCCCCACCCGCGCGCCCACTTCGGCCGAGTTGGCGAAAACCTCAAGCGCGTCTTCTATCTCGTCGAGCAACGTGTGGGCGACACCAAGGCAGGTGAGCGCGACGCATTCGGGCACCAGTGCGAAATAGCTGCGCGAGACCTCGACCGCCTCGATCCCATCCTTGCGGCCCTGCACCACGTCGCCGCTATAGCTGCGCGCCACACTCAGATTATGCAGGTTGGCGGCCACATCGCGTACCAGCCCATCGGAGCGGGCGCGCTCAACGGCCTGGGTGTAATAGCTGACCGCCGTTTTCATCGCGGCGCTCATGAAATAGGCATCGCCAAAGCCGCTGAGTGCCCCAACCTCGAGCCGAGCCGAGCCGACGGCGCGCGCAAGGTCCAGCGCCTGCGCGTTACTGGCCAGCGCCTCTTCCGCGCAGGTAATAGACCTGCGCAAGGTTCGGCTCATCGCCTGTCCGGCGGGCCGCGTCCTCAGCCAGTTGCAGGCTTTCAAGCGCATCCTGATACCGGCTGGTCTGGCGCGCGGACTGCGCGCGTTCGATATGGATACGACAGATCTGCGCGTCTGTCTCGGCCAGTGAGGCTGCGGCATCGCATTGCGCCAACGCCTCGTCCGACCGCCCTTGCAGACGCATCGCTTTGCCTAGCGCGCCGAGCAAGCTGACCTTTATCTCGGGCTTGACAGGCAGCTCGAGCGCGCGCTGAAGAAGCGGCTCTGCCGACTGGAACTGGTAGGAGTGGATCAGGTTGGTCGCCGCGTCAAGATAGGCCTGCCCGGCCTCGGGCGATTGCGCGCGGTCGAGATGCTGCGCCCTCAGGGTCGCATCGCGGCCCGAGAACCACTCGGCGGCGCGCTCGTGCAGCCGAATACGCTCGGCCTTGAAGAGGCTTTCGTAAGAGCCGTCACGGATCAGCGCGTGGGAAAAGACGATATCGGCCCCGTCTTCACGCATCAGCCCGGATCTGAGCATGGGTTGGACATCCGAGGTGATTTCCCCCAGCAGGAAGTTCAGCGCCTCCGGCGACAGGCGCTGGCCAAGCACGGAGGCCGCCTGCATAGCGCGCCGCGCCTCGGGGGCGATCGAATCAAGCCGCGATTGAACGATGGCCTGGATGCTGCCGGGAAGACCACCGCCCGCAATCGCCTCACGGCTGCGCAAGAGCTGCTCCAGAAACAACGGATTACCTTCGGCGCGCTCAATCAAGGCGTCGACGTTGTCCACCCCGCTATCAAAGATGGCCTGGGCCAGGTCGCGGGCGTGGGCCGCCGACAGGCCCGACAGCTCGATCTTGGTCAGATGGACACCGCGCGTCTGCGATTGCCAATCGAGATCCAGCGGATCGCCGTCGATCCGGCTTGTCATCATCAGAAGGCAGGGCAGAGTGCGGATGGTAGAGGCTATATGCGCGAAAGTCGACAGGATGTCCGGCGCGGCCCAGTGGATGTCTTCGATCTGGAGCAGCAGTGGGGAGACTGCGCTGCGGGCGCGGATCAACTCGTCGAATACGGCGCGGCAGCCACGCATCCGGGTCGCGTTATCCATATTGGCGTACACTTCAGCCACGCCCGCATCCTGGCTCAAATCAAGCAGCGCGTTGATATGCACCCGGTTGGACGGATCAATCCAGCCGATGTTGCTGGCCTGTTCGACTGCGGCCTGCACGATTTCGCCGGTTGCGTCCGCATCAAGGCCAAGCAGGCTGCGCAGCAGGACTTGCACAGCAGAATGCCCTTCGCGTGCGCCGAAATCCGTTACCGCCGCGCTGTGGATGGCATAGCCCATTTCGCGGGCGTTCGCCGCTATCTCCTCGGACAGATGGCTCTTGCCGATGCCCGGTTCGCCCAGCACCACATGCACTTCGCCAGCCTTGTGATCGCGGCAACGCTCTAATACCGCCCGGAACATCGAAAGCTCGCGCCTGCGCCCCACGAAGCGGTGGCGTTGGGTTCTCAGGCTGCTGGAAATTCCCCTCAGGCGCCACAAGCGCTGCGGCTGGTCTATGCCCGCAAGCCTGGCCTCGCCCATGTCGTCGCCCAGAAAAAGCGAGCCGAGGGCGACATGTATATTGTCCGAGATCAGCGTCTCGCCGCCCTTCGCCTGATCGGTAATCCGAGCCGCAAGGTTTACGCCGTCGCCGACAAGCGTGTATTCGGTATGCACCTCACTTCCAATCGCACTTGCGATCACCTGCCCCGACGCGATGCCAATGTGACAGGCCAGCGGGACCTCGAGCGACTGAAGCGCCGTGTGAATTTCAAGCGCGGCCCGCGCGGCCCGTTCCGTATCGTTGACGTTGGAGGCCGTAACGCCGAAAACGGCCATGACGGCATCGCCGATATGCTTGTCGATCCGGCCGCCGAAGGTTTCGAAGATTCCATCGGTAGCTGCGAAAAAGGCGTTGAGAAGATCGTGAGCATCCTCAACGTCCATACCCCCCGTCAACTTTGTGAAGCCAGACAGATCGACGAACATCACCGTGACCTGCCGCTTGGCCGCGACCGGATGGCTCGCGCGCGACAGCGGGTCAGAGGCGCCGCTGTCGAGGGCCGCGATGGCCCGCATGATGCGACGCCGGTCGCCCACCGCCGCAATCCCCATATCCTTGAGATCTTCCACCGTCAGTTCGGTGAGAATGGACATGTCGATCTTGTTGTCGTGAAATAGGGGCGCGTATTCCGCCAGTTCATGATCCGCCAGCCAACTGCCTACGCTATCCGACATCCGGTTCTATCGCCCCTTTCCTGATTTCTTTCAATGCGGACACAATGCCCTGACCATCATCAAAGCGCGCCGCAATTCGAATGTTCTGTATGACAAAGCATCATAAGGCCGGGCCTATGCAGGACCGTGCTGGGGTCATGTTATTTGTGTACAACCCAGTTTACGCAAGGTCAAATTTGAACTGATGCTGATCCTTTCGGGTTCCGGTTGTTGTCTGACATGAGGCTTTATGGGCCCAAATTAGGCAATTTGATAAGTAAGGCGCCCCTAGGTTTGTAAACGCATGCCCCGACTTTTGAGGCAAGGAGACCGACATCGGGGCAAGCAGCGACAGCGGCGATTTCAAGCGCGATACGGGGCCTCGGACGAAAGCCACGTGGAGACGCATCCTGACGAGAATCCTGCGGCGCTCGACGACCACCCGTGCCGACCAGATCATACAGCCTTAAGGGATATATCCCACAGGGCGAGCGAAATCGCCAGAAGTCAGGAGTAACGCCCGATGCCCCGCCTGAAAACCGTATCGCGCCAAATGCCAAACAGAGACTCGCGGCATCTTGGGCGGCTATTTTGCCCGCAATTTCAGGTCTCCAAGGGGAAGTTTGCTTCGCATGCTGCGCACATCACGCCACAGTGCGCGAATCATAAGGCCATGTAAATCAAAGCGTTATGTAGTGGCGGAGCGACAGGGATTCGAACCCTGGAGACGGTCTCCCGCCTACACACTTTCCAGGCGTGCGCCTTCGACCACTCGGCCACCGCTCCGTTGCGCGGTTTCTAGACGCTGGGGCATAGGATTTGCAAGGGGTCTTTGTGTTCTGTGCGCAAGTGATTGTAACTTTCGTGAAAATTCTGAATAATCAGGGCGATATCCGGTGAACTCCCACCAAAGACACATCAAAATAGGCGTACCCGTGCCCCAAAGCCAAGACCCGCAGCCAAATCCCGGCCTGCCAACCTCTGACTTGCAGCGCATCAGAACCGTCGCGCAGGTGATCATCGCCTTTGCGGTCGTTCTTTTCCTGCTGGTTCAGGCGCGTTTCCTGCTGATATCGCTGGCCACGGCGATTGTTCTGTTCAGTCTGACCTCGGATGCGATCAGCTCGATCGCGCGGGTGCGGGTCGGGCCGGTGCGCGTTCCCAACTGGCTGGCAAGCGTGGTCGCGCTTTTGATGATCTCGATGGCGCTTTTGTCGCTCTCGGCGATCATCCTGTCACAGGTCAACACGGTTCTCTCGACAACGCTGGCCTATACCGACCGCGCGCCACAGGCGATTGCGGCGATGTTTGCCTGGCTTGGCCCGGATGCCGAGCAATCGGTGCTGGATTCGGTCTCGACGCTGGATGTGGCGGGCTATCTGCGCGCCCTTGCGGGACAGGCGAGCAACCTGATGCAGGGCACGGTTCTGGTCATCCTGTTTGTCGGTTTTCTGTTTGCCGAACGAATCTGGTTCAGCACCAAGCTCGAGAATTTCTTTGGCGATGCAGGCCAGGCCCGCAAGGTAAGCCAGATCGTCAGCTCGATCATCCACCGGGTGAATTATTATCTACTGGTCAAAAGCGCGGTCAGCGCCGTGACCGGCCTGATGGTCTATGCGGTGGCGCGCTTCTTTGACCTTGATCTTGCCGGGCCACTCGGAATTCTTGCCTTCGTGCTCAACTATATTCCCAATGTCGGCTCGATCGTAGCCACGGTTCTTGTGGCGCTCGTGGCCTATGTGCAGCTTGCAGATGGCACCCTGGCGCTGGCAATTTTCATCCTTGTCGGCGCGATCCAGTTCATGAACGGCAACGTCATCGACCCGATGTTGATGGGACGGGCGCTTCGGCTGTCGTCCTTCGGGATCATCATCAGCCTCGCGTTCTGGGGGGCGGTCTGGGGTATTCCGGGGATGTTCCTGTCGGTACCGATCATGGTGGCGCTGATGATCGTGTGCAGCCACGTGCCGGGCTTGCGCCCGGTGGCGATCCTGTTGTCGCGCGAAGGGCTTCCGGAAAGCACCACCGACCTTGAGGCGCGCACGCCACGCTCAAAGGATGACCGCGCGGCCTAACTGTCGAGGTGCAGGTAAACCCGGCGGTTCTGGCGGCCTTTCTTTTCAATCTTGCCAAGACGCAACCGGCCGATCTCTCCGGTGCGCGCCACATGGGTGCCACCGCAAGGCTGGAGATCGACCTGATCGCGCCCCTGCCCGATCCGCACAAGGCGCACATGCCCCGATCCAAGCGGCGGCATCACCGACATGGTCTTGACCAGCCCCGGATTGGCACGCAGCGCGTCGTCGGTGATCCACTCATCGGTAACCGGCAAATCGCGGTCCACCAGCAGGTTGAGGTGCTCTTGCAGCGTCTCGCGATCCTCGGGGGCCTCTGGCATATCGAAATCAAGGCGGCTTCGTTCTTCGCCGATTGCCCCACCGCTGACCGGCAGCGGGATGACCACCGACAAAAGATGAAGCGCGGTGTGCATGCGCATCAACTTGTGCCGCCGCGCCCAATCCAGGTGTTGCACGACAATCGCCCCCACCGGCGGCAGGGCCGCAGGTTCCGCCGGAACAAGGGCTATCTCTGCCGTATCGGTCTTGACGGCCGTTGCAATCGGCAACGCGCGCCCATCCCAGACAAGGCGTCCGCTGTCGCCGGGCTGTCCGCCCGCAGTTGCATAAAACACTGTGCGGTCCAGAACCACGCCCCCCTCCGGCGTATGCGCAACCACCTTGGCGCTGACCTCGGTCAGGTAGGGATCATCACGAAACAGAAGCTTGGTCATCGCCCGTCCCCCTCGCCGCCCTCGGCGTCATAATCGGCCTCGGTCTTTTGCACGGGCGCGCTCGATGCCGGAGTCTCGGCCTCGCTTGGCGGACTATCCTGGGCGGGGGCCGGTTTGCCCGACAGGGCCTCGCCGTTGCGGAACCAGACATCCTGTTGCGGGAAGGGAATCTCGATGCCCTCTTCGACGAACCGGCGCGCGATCTCGTGGTTCATATCCGAGTGAACCGACATCACCCAGTTGACGTCGCGCAGGATGGCACGGATTTCGAAATCAAGCGAGCTGGCCCCGAAGCCCCTGAAAACGACATTCGGCGGCGGCACCGCAAGAACCATCGGATGCGCCTCGGCGATCTCTTGCAGGATGGTTTCGATCCGGCGGGTATCGCTGCCATAGGCGACACCGACCGGCACGATCACCCGGCCCACGGTATTGCCACGGGTATAGTTGGTAACCGTGCCGCTGACGAAATCGGCATTGGGCACGATCACATCGGTGCGATCAAAGGTCTCGATCCGGGTCGAACGGACGCTGATGCTGCGCACATAGCCATGCTTGCCGCCAACCTCGATCCAGTCGCCCTCGGAAATCGGGCGCTCGATCAACAGGATGATGCCGGACACGAAGTTCGACACGATGTTCTGAAGGCCGAAACCGATCCCGACCGAGAGAGCACCGGCAACAATCGCAAGCGAGCTGAGGTCGATGCCCGCGCTGGTGATCGCGATCAGCGCGGCCAGGAAAATACCGACATAGCCGACGCCCGAGACAATGGCATTGCGTCCGCCAGCGTCCAGCCGGGTCTTGGGCAGAACCGTGTTCTTTAGCGTCCCCTGCACCAGCCGCGTCAGCACATAGCCGAACATGAACACCATCGCCAGCGTCAGGAAGATCGACGGCGAAATCTGTGTGCCGCCAATCGTGACGCCTTCGGTAAACCGCACCCAGATTTCCGTAAGCTGCGCCCACCGCGCGCCCCAGATCAGCGCAAAAAACGGCAACGACAGGATGACAAGCACAAAGCCCGCCAGAACCGGAACAAGCGCGTCCTCGGCACCTTCCCGGTTGCCGCTGAGCATGACGTAAACTTCGGTGAAAACCCGTTGCAGCACCAAGAGCACCGCCAGCAGCATCATCGACAACAAGGCCGGCAGCATCATCGCCTGCGCCGCCTTGACATAGCCCACGGCCGCCAGCAGCGGCGCCAGCACCGCCATCACCATCAACGCCCGTGACAAGAGCCGGGCAAGGCGGTCGCGAAAGGTTTCCTCGACATCGCTGTCGCCGCGCGCGGCGCGGCTGTGCATCAGCAACAGCCTGGCCAGCTTGAAAAGCAACAGCCCCGCAAGCACCAGAACCGGGAACAGAACGACGTTCGTGGCTGCCTCGGTCCAATTGCTGCTTTCGGCGATGGTGCGCAGGAAATAGAAGGCCGCGATCACAAGCCCCATCAACGCGCCGTAAAGACGCCCTGAATAGCGGCACCTGTCATCGAGATTAAGCAGCGGTGCGCGCTTTTCGTTGCGCGGGAAAATCTGAATGGCAAGCCAGCGCGCCAGCAGGAAAATGAATGCCGCTGGCAGGATCGTATCAAGGACAAGCGTCCCGCGCGGACCAAACAGGGCCGTCGCAGAAAACGCCCTGACAAGCGCATAGACCCCCGCATAGGGCAAAAGCCATTCGCCAAGCGATATCACAAAGGTGCCGATCCAGCGCCCGGCACTGACCTCATCCTTGGCGACGTGACGCATTAGCTGCTTGGACCAGTACCGCCCCCGCACCAACAGAACGAGCCCCGCCAGAAACCAGGCCAGAATGACCGGCAGATTGTCCTTCAACTCGGTTTGCGCAACCGGAGAGTCCCAATCCGCCAGGACCTCACGCTGAATGGAATCCGCAAGCTGATAGAGCACCCGAAGCCCTTCGGGCCAATGCAGCGGATTGACCGGAGGCGGCCCCAGCCGCAGCAATTCAGCAGTCTGACGGTTGCGAATGATCTCGTCGATGCCCTGCATGAGAGCATCGGCGCGGCTGCGCGCCAGTTCGGCGGTGCGCGCCGGTGCCTGAAGCCGGGCAAGGCGGCGGTTCAACTCATCGCGCTGCGCGGCGACATCAGCGGCCTCCTCGCCGCTTTCCGGCACCGGGCCAAGGGCCGCAAGCTGATCCTGAACGGTCTTGATCGTCGTCGCATTGGTGCCTTGCGCATCGACAAAACGTTGCCGCCACTGCGACAGCTCGCGGCGCAGGTCCTCAAGCACCTCTGTGCTGACTTCGCCATTTTCGACGGCGTTTTCAACGCGGGTCGCGGTATCTTCCCATGCGGCGAAATCCGGCCCCTCGATGGTTTGCTGGGCATAGGCCATCTGGCCCGGCCCCGACACCGACAGTCCGGCAAAGCAAAGCGCCAGGATGACGCAGAGGGTGCGGATGACGGATGTCACTCGGCGAACACTCCGGGGATGCTGCGCGGGGCCTGATCCAGCCAGGCCGGTGCCGGCAGGTTGTTGGCGTGCAGGAATTCAGGGTTGAACAGCTTGGACTGATAGCGCGTGCCATAATCACACAGGATCGTCACGATGGTATGGCCCGGCCCCATCTCGCGGGCCATGCGGATCGCCCCGGCCACGTTGACCCCGGTCGAGGCCCCCATGCACAGGCCTTCATGTTCGAGCATGTCGAACACGATCGGAAGCGCCTCGGCGTCAGGTACCTGACAGGCGAAATCGGGGGTAAAGCCCTCAAGGTTGGCCGTGATGCGTACCTGACCGATACCCTCGGCAATCGAGCTGCCTTCAGAGGCAAGTTCGCCGGTGGTATAATAGGAATAAAGTTTGGCCCCCATCGGATCGGCTATACCGATTTTCACGCCCTTGGGCTGAAGCGCCATACCGACCCCGGCGAGCGTGCCCCCCGATCCGACCGCACAGATAAAGCCGTCAACCTTGCCGCCGGTCTGTTCCCATATCTCCGGGCCGGTGGTTTCGATATGCGACTGACGGTTGGCAACATTGTCGAACTGATTGGCCCAGATCGCGCCGTTAGGTTCGGTTTTGGCAAGTTCATGCGCCAAACGCTCGGAATAGCGGACGAAATTGTTTGGATTTGAATAGGGTGCAGCCGGAACCTGAACCAAGTCGGCCCCGGCCAGGCGGAGCATGTCCTTCTTTTCCTGACTCTGGGTTTCGGGGATCACGATCACCGTCTTGAATCCAAGCGAGGCGCCGACAAGCGCCAGACCGATCCCGGTATTGCCGGCCGTACCCTCGACAATCGTGCCGCCGGGTTTCAGATCGCCCCGCGCAATGGCGTCGCGGATGATGAACAGCGCCGCACGATCCTTGACCGATTGGCCGGGATTCAGAAATTCGCATTTGCCGAGGATTTCACAGCCGGTCTCTTCGCTGGCCTGCCGCAGCCGAATTAGCGGGGTATTCCCGACGGCCGAGGCCAGATCCTTTGCAATGCGCATCACCCGTTCTCCTGTTGTAAAATTGCTGTTCACACTTAGGCCCTCGGCCCCGGAAACTCAAGCGGATGCACGCAGGCGCGCGCGTTCCCGCTCCAGCCACAAAAGGCTAAGGATCAGTGGCCCATTATTGGCCTCGCCGCTGTCCACAAGAGCCATCGCGCGCTCAAATCCGATGACATGGGTGCGAATATCCTCGTGCTCGCTGGGCAGACCACCCTGCCCGACCGCTTCGTCAGGCAGATCGCACACCCCGAGAAACAGGTGGAACATCTCGGTCGAATAGCCCGGCGTGCAATAATGGCTTGAAATCGGCTCCAGGTTTTGCAGATCGAGGCCCGCTTCTTCGAGACATTCGCGGCGGGCGGTCTGTTCGGGGGTCTCGCCCGCGTCCATCCGGCCCGCCACCGGCTCAAGCATCCAGGGGCGCGGATCGCCGCGCCCGTAGGCGCCCATGCGGAACTGTTCCACAAGCAAAAGCCGGTCGCGGACCGGATCATAGGGCAGCACAAGCGCGGCATCGGTGGCTACAAATATCTCGCGGCGCACCGGCGCGCTCATGGTGCCGTCAAACCGCGGGTGGCGCAGGGTATATTCGCGGCTCAGAAAGTATCCGGCATGGGTTACGGAACAGGCAATCTCTTCAACCTCTCCCGCCGTGGTCGCGCTGCGCAGATCGGCCGGAACAGCGGCTCTGGCCGCCAGTCGCGCCGAAGCCCGTGACAGAACCATTTGCAGGCGCCCCGCCAGTTCGGCGGCAGGAACATCTGTGCAAACCTCGGCGATTTCATCCGCCGCCACCAAAAGCAGATCACCCGAGAGCTTGGCCCAGCCCCCCTGATGCCAGGGCGTATCGCCGGGCTGGCCGGGAAAAGTCAGGGCGTCGGCCTGAGCTCCGGCGTGATCCACCACGACCGGGACCGGCGGGCCCATGGCAAAGACTTCGGCCAGATAGCAAAGGCGCTCAACCGCATCGGGATCGGATACAAACCAGCCCTCGGCCTGCCCGGTCCCGGCAGAAAGCCCGGCCATGACGGCGGCACCTTCGCGCGAGGTAACGGCAAAGCCGCCCAGATGCGCAATGCGAAGCCGGTCTAATCCGTCCTGCCCCAGCACTTTTTGCAAAAGCGGTGTCCAGCCAAGCGGTCCATAGATGAAAAGCGGCCCGTTCAAGACCAACGGTGCGACACCCATTCCGCCGCCAGGCCAACCAGGATGCCCCCCGTCACCAAAAGCCCAATCAGCGGCCCGTTCAGCATATAGGAGCCATATTCGACGCCAAGCTCCATCACCGCCGTCAGCCCCTCGACGGGGCCGCCATAGCGATTGTCCAGCGCGCGCCGCAGCATCTCGTTGAAGCTTTGCAGAAACAGCGCCCAGAATACCAGCGCGCCAAGCCCGGTCAGGCCCGCGCTAAAGCCCTCGGAATACCCAAAGCCAAGCCGTTTGCCGGTCACGAACCAGCCGCAGAGCAAGCCCAGAACAAGGTTCACTTCATTGAAAATGCCGAAATTCGTCTCGGGCGGCATCAGCGGGCGGAAGACCTGCGAGGCGATCCATCCCAAGGCCCCAAATCCGACGGCCGCAACTATCTTGCCTGCGGTTGGCATTTTGTCTGTTACGGGCATTTACCTTGGCCTTGTGATCGTGATTTGTGTCACGTCACAGTTACCCACGTGAAAGGTCGAGGCACAAGAGGTGAGATAAAAATTCCACATCCGCCGAAACCTCTCGTCAAAGCCCATGGCGGCGATTTCGTCCCATTTTGCGTTGAAGGTGTCATGCCAGCGGCGCAACGTCTGATCATAGCCCTGGCCAAACTCGATCGACCGCGCGACCACGAGACCGGCTTTTTCCGCCTCGGCGCGCAGCACCGTCGGGCTTGGAAGCATGCCGCCGGGAAAGATGTATTTCTGGATGAAATCGACCCCCTTGCGATAGGCCTCCCAGCGGCGGTCCTCGACGGTGATCACCTGAAGTGTGGCCATGGCACCGGGGCGCAGGCGTTCGCGGACGGTTTCAAAATACGACGGCCAGTATTTTTCACCCACCGCCTCGAACATCTCGATACTGGCGATGCCGTCATAAGTGCCGCGCTCATCGCGGTAATCCTGAAGCTTGAGCTCGACCAGATCCGACAGGTTGGCCTTGGTGATCCGGTCACGGGCATAGGCAAGCTGTTCGCGGCTGATGGTCAGGCCGGTCACGCGCAAACCCCGCTCGCGCGCCGCATATTCGGCAAACCCGCCCCAGCCACAGCCGATTTCAAGCACGTGATCGCCGGGCTTTACCCCCATCTGATCAACCATGCTGGCATATTTGGCGGTCTGCGCGTGCTCAAGGCTTTCCTGCCCGGTTTCAAACAGCGCACTGGAATAGGTCATCGTATCATCAAGCCAGAGGCGATAGAAATCATTGCCAAGGTCATAGTGATGGCTGATGTTCTTTTTCGCCTGTCGCCTGGAATTCCCTTTCAGGAAATGGCGCAACCGCTCATAGGCGCGCACCAGCGACATGCCGGGAAACCCGTCATAGATCACATCGTTGTCAGTATGCACGAAATCCATCAAAGCCTGAAGATCGGGCGTGTCCCACCAGCCATCAAGATAGGCATCCGAAAAGCCGAGGTCGCCCTCGCGGATCAGCCGGGCAAAGCAGTCGGCATTTTTCACCACCACCTCGGCCACCGGGCCAGGGTTCGGCCCCTCGGCACGAAACACGCGGCCATCGGGCAGCACAAAGTCAAGCCGCCCGGCATTGATCTTTTTCGTCACCTCAAAGACCTGCGCGAAATAGCGCGGCAGGTCGGTCTGGCCGGTGGTGTCGGTCAGGATCATGCGCAGCGTCCCCGGTGTCTCTTGTCCATAAGCTAGGGCGTCAGGCCCCATTTGATCAATATTTTTCATGATGTTCAGAAATCCCGGTCGCTATAGGCCGCCAAGGCGCGGTTGCGTCCCTCTGCCAGATTCACCAGCGGGGCCGGGTATTTATCGCTTGCATCAAGATCCCAGCGTTTCGGAATCGCGGCGAAGTAGGAGAGCGCCGTCTCAGGCGGTTCGGGCTGCCCCTCTGCGATCCAGCGGTTGGCATAGACCCGCTTGGGATCGAATTTATCAAGCTGGGTTTCGGGATTGAACACCCGGAAATAGGGCGCCGCATCCGGACCACAGCCCGCCGCCCATTGCCAGCCCATGGCATTGGCCGCGATATCCCAATCTGTCAGGCAGTCGGCGAACCAATCAAGCCCTATACGCCAATGGGTCATCAGATGCTTGGTCAGATAGCTTGCCACAATCATTCGCGCGCGGTTGTGCATGCGGCCCGTCACATACATCTCGCGCATGGCGGCATCGACAAAGGGCACGCCGGTGCGCCCCCGCTTCCAGGCCAGCACCTGCGGCGCATCGCCATCCTCGTTCCAGGGGAAGGCCGACCATTCGCGGCGCCAGTTGTCATGCAGGATATGCGGCGTGTGATACATCAGGTGATAGGCAAATTCGCGCCAGACCAACTCCTTGAGCCAGGTTTCCGCGCCCTTCGCGCCCTCGTGCAACGCGCGTTGGCCCGCGTGCCAGCATTGGCGCGGGGAAATCTCGCCCAGGGCAAGATTTTCGGACAGGGACGATGTGCCATCTACGCCCGGACGGTTGCGATCCTCCTTGTAATCGCGGATCGCATCGCTGGTGAACTCGTGCAACCGATCCATCGCCGCCGCTTCGCCAACTCGTTGATAGGGCCCGCAGATCGCGGCGCCGCGCCGCATCGCCGCCGCCATGTTCCAATCCTCAAGCCTGTCGCTGTCGGGCCAGCGATCCGGGGCGGGAAGGTTTGAGGGGGCAAACAGCGGCACCGCCACGTCACGATCCTTAACCGCGCGCCACATCGGGCTGTAGACCTTGTAATAGCCGCCGGTCTTGGTTTCGACAGTCCAGGGCTCGAACATCAGGTGGCCGGCATGGCTCTGGGCATCGACACCCTCGTCGCGCAGGGCCGACTTGACAGCCTTGTCGCGCGCAATCGACTGCGGATCATAAAGGCGCGACCACCGCACCGCCCCTGCCCCGGTTTCCGCCACCAACGCACGCAACACCGTCAGCGGATCGCCCCGGCGCAGGATCAGCCGACTGCCCTTGCCCGCCAGAGCGCGGCCCATTTCGGCCAGGGACAGGCCAAGCCGCCACTTGGGCGCAGCACCAAGACGGGCGACACTGTCGTCATGAATGAACACCGGAATAACCGGGCCACCTATTTTGCAGGCTGCAACAAGGGCCGGATGATCCGCCAGACGCAAATCGCGCCGCAGCCATAAGATAGTCGGTCTTGTATCGCTCATGTCCTGCCCCGATGTTTTCAAGGCATACGGCGCGGCGCGGGGGGCGGATCAAAGAATATCGTCGAGGGCCGTCATTAGTTTATCAATCTCTTCGCGGCTTGTGTAATGCACGAAACTCAGCCGCAGCACACCGCGCTCTGCATCAATGCCCATCGCCTTGAGCGGGCGCACCGCGTAGAAATCGCCTCCCCCCGCCATGATGCCGTGTCTGGCAAGCTCTGCCGCCGCGTCTTCGCCCGCCCGATTCAGCACAACCGCCACGGTGGGCGCGCGGCCTTCGGCGCGATCCGGCCCCAAAAGCCGCACCGAGTTGCGGTCCTTGAGATAATCCAGAAGCGGCTGCAACAGGGTGATCTCATGGCCACGCATCAGGTCGTGCACGCCGCCCGCCCGCGCGGGGGCATCCCCGGTGATGCCATGATGCCCGGCAAGCTCGTCAATATAATCCGCAATCCCCGCACTCGCCGCCACCTGTGCGTGATCCGGACCTGCCGGGGTGAAGCGCTTGTAAAGCGTATCGGCGTTGAAATAATGCGCCTGATTGGGCAGGAGATTGCCCAGCTCGCGGCGGATCACCATGATCCCCTGATGCGGCCCATAGGTCTTATAGGCCGAAAAGAGATAGATGTCCGGCCCCAATCCGCCGACATCCGGCAGGCCATGCGGCGCATAGCTTACCCCGTCGACACAGACAAAAGCACCGGCGGCATGGGCCACAGCGGTGATCTCAACAAGCGGATTGATCGCACCGATAACATTGGAACAATGCGGAAAACACACGAGGCGCACGCGTTCGTCCAGCAGGTTTTCAAGGTCTTCGGGATTGAGCAGGCCGGTTTCCGGGTCCACCGACCATTCGCGCACGTCAATGCCGTCCTCGGCCAGACGCCGCCAGGGGCCTGAATTGGCCTCGTGATCCTGGTTGGTGACAACGATGGCATCGCCCGGATTCATCCATTGGCGCACCGCCTGTGACAAGACATAGGTATTGGCCGTGGTCGAGGGCCCAAAGCTTACCTCGTCGCTGGCCACCCCCAGCATGGCGGCCAGCCGGGCGCGGGCCTCGTCCATTTCTTCGCCTGCAAGGCGGCTGGCCTCGTAGGGGGCATAGGGTTGCACCTTGCGCTGACGGTAAAAGCGTTCAAGCCGGGCAATCACCGGCGCGCAGGTATAAGAGCCGCCGGCGTTCTCGAAAAATGCCTGCCCCTGAAGGGACGGCTCGGCAAAGGCCGGAAACCGGGAGCGTACAAACTCTATATCCAATGTCACCGTGATATCCCCCTTATTTGTTTTCTGGTTGCCTGCACAAAACAGCAAAGCCCCCCGGCACGCAAGCACCGGGGAGCCATGTTGCGCAATTCGCCTCGCGGCGTTAGAGGCTGCTTTTTTCGCTTTGCAGCCCCCGGAAGATCGCCCAGCACATCACCAGGAGCACAAGCGTGAATGGCAGGCCGGTCGAGATCACCGCCGATTGCAGCGAGGCAAGCCCGCCGCCAACCAGAAGCACAATGGCAACCGCGCCCTCGAAGACGCACCAGAACACGCGCTGCGTGACCGGCGCGTCAATCTTGCCGCCTGCCGTGATCGTGTCGATCACAAGGCTGCCGGAATCCGACGAGGTGACGAAGAACACCACCACAAGGATGATCCCGATGGTCGAGGTGATCGTCGCCAGCGGCAGCGGATCCAGCATGTGAAACAGCTTGAGTTCAAGCGGCGCATTCTTGGCGGCCTCAAACCCGTCGGCTACCACCTGATTGATCGCGGTGCCGCCAAAGACGCTCATCCAGAGGACACAGACGAGGCTTGGGATCAACAGCACGCAGATGATGAACTCGCGCACCGAACGACCGCGGCTGACGCGGGCGATGAACATGCCCACGAAGGGGGACCAGCTTATCCACCAGGCCCAGTAGAACGCGGTCCAGCCCTGGCTGAAGTTCACATCCTCGCGGCCAAACGGGTTGGAGAGCGCGATGAGGTTCTGAAGATAGGCCCAGAGGCTGTCAAAGAAGAAGGTCAGCAGGAAAATAGGCCCGCCGACGAAGAACACGAAGACAAGCAACAGCGCCGCCAGCCCCATGTTGATCTCGGACAAGAGCTTGACCCCGCCATCGAGACCGCGCACCACCGAGATCAGGGCAATCGCCGTGATCCCGGAAATCAGCAGCACCAGAAGCAGGCTTGAATTTTCAACGCCGCTGTCCTCGCTATTGCCATAGGGAATGCCCATCAGGGTGCGCGTGCCCTCTTCGGCAACGCCGCTGCCGTAAAGGAAGGTCAGCCCGGAGGCGGCCTGTTCGGCCCCAAAGCCAAGCGAGGTTGCGAGGCCAAACAGCGTGGCAAAGACCGCAAGCGTGTCGATCACATGCCCGGTCCAGCCCCAGACCCGCTCGCCGAAGATCGGATAAAACGCCGAGCGCAGGGTAAGCGGCAAGCCCTTGTTATAGCTGAACAGCGCCAGGGCCAGGGCCACGACCGCATAGATCGCCCAAGGGTGCAAACCCCAGTGAAAGATCGTCGCCGCCATGCCAAGCCGCGTCGCCGCATCCGCATCACCTGCCGCCGCGCCAAGCGGCGCCCAGTCGGAGCGCGCGCCACCCTCGCCCAAAGACGTGCCCCCCATCGAGCTTGCGAAATGGCTCATCGGTTCGGAAACGCCAAAGAACATCAGGCCAATGCCCATGCCCGCCGCAAACAGCATCGCGAACCAGCCGACATAGCCGTAATCGGGCGTCGCATCCGCCCCGCCAAGCCGGATCTTGCCATAGGGGCTAACGATCAGGAACAGGCAGAACAGCACAAAGATGTTCGCCGCCCCCAGAAAGAACCAGTCAAAGCCCTTGGTGACGGCCGAGAACAGCCAGCTGAAGGCGCTTGTGGCCTGATCGGGCAAGGCCAATGCGTAGAACACGAAGAGGACGATCGACATCCCCGAGATGAAAAACACCGGGTTGTGGATATCAAGTCCGAACGGCCCCACCTGCGGCTGCACGTTGTCCTGGCCGACCTCGTAATCGGTGTCTATCAGGTCGGATTGACCATCGGGCATGGGAATGCCCTGATTTGCTGTTTCCTCGGCCATCACGGCCCCCTTTTATCTTAGCCGCTCGTTTAATCTTACGCGCAGAAAATGCCCGCCGACGGGCTGGATTTTCCGAATGATGGCCGCGCAAGACGCGACGGCTATTGTTTCATTCTGGGCCGTATATTGGGGAAACGGGGCGGCGTCACAGCCCTGCCCGCTGATCCGAAAACGACCCGCTTGGTACGTCAGCCTAACAAGCGCGCGCGGACTCACGCAACCGTGAGAGAGGCGGTTTCGGCCTGAAACCGACGTTTTTAAGGTCGTAAATGCGCACTTAAAGCCCTGCAGAATCGCACATTGCCAAATTTGCGCCCCCAACTTGGGGTAGTTCATCAAAACTTAATAACCGCTGAGCGGGACTAAAGAAATCTTGAATTACAGCCAGCCTGTCGTCTTTGCGCCAATGAAAAGGGTCGCAAAGCGATGGTCGAGCGCCGCATTTCCCGCATCGCACGAAGATCGATGCATGAGACACTCTTGCGATGGGGCGAAACGCCGCATTTTGCAGGGCCCATTACCAATATCTGCGCGGCTGAGGATCCACCTCCAACCAAAGAGAAACGGAACAGGGAAAGTCAAACATGAGTATAAAACCACCTTTTACCAAGCTTGAAATCAAGACCGCGCCATCGGGTTTTTACGAAGGCTATAGCATTCCGATCGCGCTTATCTCGAAAATGGCCATGGTGCTTTTGGTGATCTGGGCGCTGGTCTTTCCGCTGAATGCGAATTCGACGCTTTCAAGCCTGAACTGGAAGCTTCTGGAAGGCTTCAATACCTTTTACATCATCGCCACCGGCCTTTTCGCGTTTTTCCTCTTTATCGTCGCGCTGATCCCGGCCACGGGCCGCCGCCTGATGGGCCGCGAAGGGGAAAAGCCCGAGTTTTCCAACTTTTCATGGTTCTCGATGATGTTCGGCGCGGGTCTGGGCGTGGGCCTTATGGTCTTTGCCACCGCCGAACCGCTTGGCCTCTGGGGATCGAACCCGGTTGTCGTCGCGGGCGGCGTCGAGGGCAATACGCCCGAGGCGGTAACTTCGGCCTATCGCTATACCTTCGCGCATTACGGCTTTCATGCCTGGGCCATCTATGTGGTGACCGGTCTTAGCCTTGCCTATTATGCCTATACCCGCGACATGCCGCTGACCATCCGCTCGGCGCTGACGCCCATTCTTGGGCGAGCGGCGAATGGCATCATTGGCGATGTTGTCGATATTCTTGGCGTTGTGGCGACCATTCTTGGCGTGTCGGTTACCATCGGCTTTGGCGTGTCGCAGTTCGTTGACGGCGTTTATGCGGTCACCGGGATGGAATGGCTGATGAATTCAGCGCTCGAGACACCGAAACCCTCGACCGTGGGCCTGATCGCGGCGCTTCTGGTCATCATGGGCATGTCGGTCATGTCGGCGGTGTCGGGTGTCGGACGCGGGATCAAGTACCTGTCGAACCTCAACCTCGTGCTGTCGTTCATCCTGCTTATGGTCTTCGTGATCTTTGGCTCTTTTGCCTTTGCGATGACCAAATATGCGACCGCTTTCGTTGATTACATCCTGCATTTCGTATCGCTGTCGTTCAATGCCTTCGGACCGTTGTCGTCGGATGCCTTTGCCGCCGCCCTGCCCGCCGAGGCCGCGCCGCTTGCCGGTGATCTCTATGGCGGGGCCACCAATGCCTGGGGCAGCTATGCAGGCTTTGCCAGTGGCTTGACCGGCGCCGCCGCCGAATTGCCCGAGGCAACCAAGATCGCCGCCTATGAGGCAGGCACCCAGGGGCGTCTGTTTGGCTGGCAGTCCGGCTGGACCACGTTCTACTGGGCCTGGTGGATCGCCTTCTCGCCGTTCGTCGGCCTGTTCCTGGCGCGCATTTCCAGGGGGCGCACGGTGCGCGAATTCATCCTTGGCTGTGTCATCGCCCCGGCGCTCGTGTGCTTTGCCTGGATGACCATTCTCGGCGCCACGGCAATCGACCTTGAACTAAGCGGCGTGGCCAATGGTGCGATCATCGGCGCGACGAATACAAACAAGCTGTTTGCGACGCTCAGCTTCATGATCGACGGCGGCCTTCTGACCGGCATCACCATCATGTGCGTGGTGCTGATCATGACCTTTTTGGTGACCTCGGCGGATTCGGGCATCCTTGTGATGAATACGATCATGTCGGGCGGCCAGGCCGAAACCGGGATCAAGCATCGTATCATCTGGGGGCTTATCCTGACGCTGGTGATCGGCTCGCTGATCATTGCCGGCAACTCGGGCGCAGCAGCGGATCCGTTCGAGGCGCTGAAAAACGCCATGATCATCGGGGCCCTGCCCTTTACCATGGTGATGGTGCTGATGATGGTCGCGCTGAGCAAGGCGCTTTACCGCGACAGCCTGCGCGACAAGCACGGCAACGCAGAGCCCGTGCCAGCCGAGTGATCGCCACCCTCTTGAACCCCGAAATGGCGCCGCATCCCGCGGCGCCATTTTTCGTTGCGCTAGCGGTTGCGGTAATGGCGCAGAACGTAAAGCCGGATCGCCGAGGCCAGCCCGATATCAACGCCGCGATCCGCATCAATTTCGGCGGCCAGGGCGTTTATCGGTATCTGTTTTTCGGCAGAGATCTCGCGGAACGCCTGCCAGAATTCGGCCTCAAGGGATACGCTGGTGCGATGGCCCCGCAGGGTCAGCGAATGCTTGACCGGGCGGGTGCTCATTCCTCGCCCTTGAGCTGATCAAGATCGCGCGCGGCCTTGTCGGCGCGCGCCTTTTCAATATCCTTTTGCGCCTTGCTGCGCCCGAATTTCACGGCGTTTTCATCAGCGCGGGCCTTGTCTCTGGCCCGCGCCTTGTCTTTCCGGAACCGGTTCAGATTGACCGGCCCCGAAGTCATTTCGGGCCAATCATGTCTTCCGGGCGCACGACACGGTCAAAGGTTTCGGCATCGACAAGACCAAGGGCAATCGCCTCTTCCTTGAGGGTTGTGCCGTTCTTATGCGCGGTCTTGGCCACCTTGGTCGCGTTGTCATAGCCGATAGTCGGTGCAAGTGCTGTGACCAGCATGAGGCTTTCCTTCATCAGCTTGTCGATCCGCGGCTCGTTGGCCTTGATGCCGTTCAGCATCCGCTCGGTAAAGCTATCGGCGGCGTCCCCCAAAAGCTGAATGGACTGCAAAAGGTTATAGGCCATCATCGGGTTATAGACGTTCAATTCGAAATGCCCCTGGCTTCCGGCGAACTTGATTGCCGCGTCATTGCCCATGACATGCGCCGCGACCTGGGTCAGCGCCTCGGCCTGGGTCGGGTTGACCTTGCCTGGCATGATCGAAGAGCCCGGCTCGTTCTCGGGCAGGATCAGCTCGCCCAGGCCCGACCGCGGACCGGAGCCCAGAAACCGGATGTCGTTGGCGATCTTGTAGCAAGAGCCGGCCACTGTCGCCAGCGCGCCGGACATGAACACCATCGCGTCATGCGCGGCGAGCGATTCAAACTTGTTGGGCGCGGTGACGAACGGCAGATCCGTGATCGCGGCCATATTGGCGGCCACGGTTTCGCCCCAGCCCGCTTGCGTATTCAGGCCGGTGCCGACGGCGGTGCCGCCCTGCGCCAGTTCGTAGATACCAGGCAGCGTGGCCTTGATCCGGGCAATCCCCTGACGGATCTGATGGGCATAGCCCGAGAATTCCTGCCCAAGGGTCAGCGGCGTGGCATCCTGGGTATGGGTGCGGCCGATCTTGATGATGTCCTTGAATTCCTCAGCCTTGGCATCAAGCCCTGCCAACAGCTTTTCCAGCCCCGGCAAAAGCACGTCGCGCGCGCTCATCGCGGTGGCGATATGCATGGCAGTGGGGAAGGTATCGTTGCTCGACTGGCCCATGTTGCAATGGTCATTGGGATGCACCGGATCCTTGGAGCCGATCACGCCGCCGAGGATTTCGATCGCGCGGTTGGCGATCACCTCGTTGGCATTCATGTTGGATTGCGTGCCCGATCCGGTCTGCCAGACGACAAGCGGAAAGTTGTCGTCGAACTTGCCCTCGATCACCTCGCCTGCGGCCTCTACAATCGCATTGCCAAGGGTCTGGTCAAGCTTGCCCGAGGCCATGTTCGCCTGCGCGCAGGCCTTTTTGATCACGCCGAGAGCGCGCACGATGGCGACGGGCTGTTTCTCCCAGCCGATCGGGAAATTGAGGACCGAGCGCTGTGTCTGCGCGCCCCAATATTTGTTTGCAGGAACTTCAAGCGGGCCAAAACTATCGGTTTCGGTGCGGGTCGCGGTCATGGCAAAGCCTCTCTCTGGCGGTTTGTGCCGTTCATACCGCACGCAACGGAAAGATCAATACTGTATACTACGGGATACAGTATTGTGTCGCGCCTGAACACCAAGGTGAGGTCGGGTTATTTACGGAAACTGTCCAGACTGACGACATCGGCCTCGGTCTTTTCCGGCTCGACCTCCAGGCTTGACGGATCAGAAGGATCGTCATCGCCGTCCTCGTCATCATCGCCATCCTGGGTTTCAAACCGCAGGCCGAATTCGACCGAAGGATCGACAAATGTCTGAATGGAATCATAGGGAACATAAAGTGTCTCTGGCGCATCGCCGAAATTCAGCGTGACCGAAAACCCGTCATCGGTAACCTCAAGATTGTCATACCAATGCTGCATCACGACGGTCATTTCCGACGGATACCGCTCTTTCAGCCAATCGGCGAGCTTTGCATCGGGATGGGTGGTGTCGAAGGTGATGAAAAAGTGATGCGCACCGGGCAGACCGTTGTCGCGAACGCCGGTCAAAACCTCTTGAATCAGGCCGCGCATGGCCCGATGCATCAAATTTCCATAATCTATTGAGCGAGACATTGTTTACCCCGGCGAATTGCTGCGATCCAGCATAGGGGATTCGATCCAAAACAAAAGACCGCAATGCGCCGGATTATCGCAAACCATAGATAGCCCCAGCAAACAGCACCATTCCCGCCAAAACCCGCAGCATCGACTGGCGCAGACCAAGCAGGAAGACGCCGGCGATCACCATCATGACAAGGCTGAGCGGCGAAAAGCTTGTCAGGTCAGGCACCGGGCCAAACCGTGTCTGCTGAACGCGTTTGAACAGAACATGAAGCGCAAACCACACCGACAGATTCGCGATGACCCCGACCACCGCCGCCGAAATCCCGGCCAGTGCGCCCTTGAGACGAGGCCGCTCAAGCAGTCGTTCGATATAGGGCGCTCCGGTGAAAATCCACAGGAAACAAGGTGTAAACGTCACCCAGAGCGTCAGCGCCCCGGCCAGAACCGCCTGCCCCGGCCCGCCTTGGGCAAAGCCCGCGAGGAGACCGACAAACTCGGTCACGAGAATAAGCGGCCCCGGCGTGGTTTCGGCCAGACCAAGCGCGTCGATCATCTGGGCCGTACTCAGCCAGCCTTTGGTCGCGACGACGGTCTCGGTCATATAGGCCAGCACCGCATAGGCGCCACCAAAGGTCACCAGCGCCAATTTGCTGAAGAACAGCGCAAGATCGGTCAGAAAAGCCGCCCCAAGCGCCCATGCCACGACAATCGGCGCCCCCCAGAGAGCGCCCCAAAGGGTGGCCGTGCGCAGGGTCGCGGCCAGCGGCACCGGCGTCGTCGGGGATGGCCTGTTCACCTGCCCCCGGCTTGCCAGATAGCCCCACATCGCCGCCGCGCCGATAATCAGCGGAAAGGGCACCGACAAGAAGAACATTGCCGCAAAGCCAAGCACCGCCAGGACCCAGCTCTGGCGCCCGACAAGCGCGCGGCGTGCGAGGTTCAACAGCGCCTGAAGCACGATCACCACGACCGCCGCCTTGACCCCCAGAAACAGCGCCTGCACCAGCGGCAGCTGACCGTAATAGGCATATCCCAATGCCAGGGCCAGAATGACAAATGCCCCCGGCAGCACGAACAACAACCCCGCCATCAACCCGCCGGGCACCCCGCGCAAGCGCCAGCCCGCATAGGTCGCCAATTGCATCGCCTCGGGGCCCGGCAACAGCATGCAGAACGACAGCGCACCAAGGAATTGCTGCTCGCTGAGCCATTTGTGGCGCACAACGAGGTCTTCGTGCATCATTGATATCTGCGCCGCAGGGCCGCCAAATGACAACAGGCCGATGCGTCCAAAGACCCGGAACATATGTGAGAATTCAGGGCCTTGCATCGCGCTTTTCACCTTGCCTGGCGAGAGTTTCCGGCAGCGATGTCACTCAGACCTGACAAGAGGCACCCTTTGGCCGGGTGCCCGATGAAGGCGGCTTTCAATCAGGGCCTCGCACAGAGGGCCCGCAGGATCGCTAGGGCGATATCTGCACGATTGCAGGGGCCTGTCAATCGGGGTCAGGTTTTTGGGGGTAAGTGCAGGCTTCTGTTGCCAGGTGCCTGCGAACCCCGCCTTACGCGGCTAGGCGCAAGGGCTTAAGTTTCGGCTTGTCTAACAGCTTACGCTGCGAGAGCTACCGGAGCACGATTGTCATTTGCAATTGTACTTTTCGGACCGATAACGGTGGTACCTCACCGAGACAAAGCATACCCCTTTAGACGTTCGTCGATCCTGTTTCGACCCCAGGATCCCCCAAATGAAGGGATTATTGGTGGAGTCGCCGGGTACCGCCCCCGGGTCCGATCCGCTTATTACGAGCGCGTTTATGTCCATAGTCCCCGAAGAGACAGGACACATATAGGGCTTGCCGGGCGGCTTGCAAAGGGGCGATGCAGCTATTTTTCAAGCGGCGCGCGCGGGTGGATGGCAAGCCATATCCCGTCGCGCCCGCGCACTGTCAGATGCGCCACCGGCACGGCGGGGCGCTCGGCCACGATCTCAAACCGATAGGCCCGCACCAGCATCGCCAGCAAAAGTGGCCCTTCGATCATTGCAAACCCGGCGCCGGGACAGACCCGCTGCCCTGCTGAAAACGGCATATAGGCACCGCGCAGGCAGATCTTGCCATTCTCGGTCTGAAATCGCGCCGGGTCAAAGCCGTCGGGGTCATCCCAAAGCCGCTCATGGCGGTGCAGGTGCCAGGGGCTAAGCACGATCTGTGATCCGGTCGGAATGTCACGGTCGCGAAAGCGCTCGGGACAGGTGGTTTCGCGCACCATCATCGGCACCGGAGGATAAAGCCGAAGCGCCTCACGAAAGACATCACGCGCAACCCGAAGCCGCGCCATATCGCCAAATTCCGGGCTGCGCGCGCCGGTCACGGCCTGCGCCTCGGCGGCGACCCTGGCCTGCCACTCGGGGTGCATCGCCAAGAGGTAAAGCGCCCAGGCCAGCGCAGAGGCGCTGGTTTCATGCCCGGCCAGGAAAAAGATAGCCACCTGATCTACCATTTCTTCGGTCTGAAACCGCTGACCGGTGACCGGGTCGGCGGTGGTCATGATCTTGGCGGCAAGATCGTCTGGCGCGGTGCCATTGGTGATCTGCTGCTTCCGGGCCTCGGTCAACCCGGTGATCAGCGCACGAATGGCACGCGCGGTCTGGCGCGTCCGGCGACGATGAAAGCGGGGAAACCAGCGCGGCAGGGGCACGAAAGCGGCAAGGTTCAACACCGGCTGGCTCCGCTGGTGGGCGCGGAATTCGTCAAATACGCGGGTGGCTGTGCCGTCTTCTATCGGGATCGAAAACAGCGTGCGAAAGATGACATCCGCCGCCGCATGGCTGGCTTCGGCCTCGATCTCGACCGGCTTGCCGGTGGCCAGCGGCCCTAGTCGCGCAACGGCGCCCTGCCCGGCCCTGACCATGGCATCAAAGGTATCGCGCAGGCGCCCGCCCTCAAAGGCCGGATCAATGATGCGGCGCTGATGCTTCCACAGATCGCCATTGGTCACAAAGACCGATTGCCCCAACAGCGGGCGCAATCCCTCGCCGATGCGGTCGGATTTCGGGAAATCATCGGGCCGCTGCTTGAGGACCAGATCAATCAACTCGGGCTGATTGCAGAGGTAAGAGCGAAAGAACGGCGTGCGGAATTCGGCCATCCACGCGCGATAGAGCCGCGCGGGCTGGGCCGAGAGAATGTCCTCGCGAAACAACCGCAAATAGCGCCAGAGCGACACCCGCCCCGCGCGCGGGCTTGGTTTTGGCGGCAGGGTCACGGTGTCATGTCCCGATAACCAGAGGTCGGCCGCTCAATTCGGCTTTTGGAGGGCGCGCGCCCGGCAAACCGGGCGCCAAGCCTCACCGGGCCCGCGGTAATCTGGAAGTAATCATAATCGCCGGGGCGATCAAAGGCACAGAGGTACTGGAAATGCAGCCGGAAAAACCGCCACCGCAGCGCCTTCCAGCGCTCGGGACTTAGGGTTTGGGAAAAGGCCGCCGACAGAACCAGCGGCCAGCGCTTGCCAGCCGGGGCAACGCCGGTCACGGCCACCGGATCGCAAAGCGCAAAGGCACAACCGTCGCCCGGCGCGGTGACATCCACCCAGGTCAGTTCATCGCGGGCCGAAAGATAGGCAAGATCGGCGCGCAGCCGATGCGCACGCGGCAGGAAAGACACCATCGGCACCACCTGCCCCAGCGACAGGAACGACAGCGCCGGGCCGTTCTCGGGCACCCTGCCCGCGCGGATGAGATCGGCCAGGATCGACACCCCGAGATGTGCGCCGGAAGAGTGCCCGACCACCAGCACCTCGTCGCTGTCCTGCGTCAGCGCCTCTGCGATTTCGGTGGCAAACTCGGCAAGGCGCGCCTCAAGCTCGGGCGGGTTGGCCCCGAGGTGGCGCGCCGAATAGGCGTAGTCATGCATCAGGTAATAGGCGAAAAACCGGCCATCCATGCGCCGGAACCATTCGAGCACCAGCGGCACGACCAAAAGCCCGCCCCAGGCTGCCCAGGGCTGCCAGAGGGCTAGGAGGTGCCCAAGCCCCCAGGCCAACAGCAGCGCGAGCACCAGTTGCACGATAAGAAAGCCGACCGGGTAAAGCGCCGCGATCACCGGCCCCTTGCGCAACCGCATCAGCCGGAACAGCGCCCCCGAGCCGATATAGGTTGCCGCCGTGCGGATCAGTTGCAGATAGGTGGCGGCGATCCCGCGTGCCATGCTGTCCTTGACGATATCGGACCAGACCAGCACCGCGACCTCGCTCTGCACGGTCTTGCCATTAAAATTTGCCTCCACCGTCCAGCCAAAGCGCGCGCCGGATGTGCCCCCACCAAGCGCGATGTCATAGCCCGACAGCCCCGCCTGCGCGGCGCTTTCCTTGCGGTAAAGCTCGCGGTAGCGGCGGGGTGGAATGGGATCATATCCCGGAATGTAAAACACACGCCTGCGGCGCACCTCGGGGGCGTTATGGCTGCTCATACCTTACCTCTTGCGCGGGCAAGCCTAGCGCAGGACCTTGGCAAGAGTAAGACTTAACCGAGCACCGCAAGCGCCGGAAAGGTTTCAAGCAGCCAGAAGGAAAATGCCGAAAAGCCGCCGGTCAGCATCAGAAGGCCGATCGTCCAGAGCAACAGGCCCATGACCCGCTCGATCTGTTCCATGTGGCGTTTCATCCACCCCATGAGCCCGGTCAGACGCGGCAGGAAGGCCGCCACCAGAAGGAACGGCACGCCAAGTCCGATGGCATAGACCGCCAAAAGGGTTGTGCCGCGCGCCACATTGGCCTCAGAGGCCGCAAGCGACAGGATCGCGCCAAGCTGCGGGCCGATGCAGGGTGTCCAGCCAAAGGCAAAGGCCAGCCCCAGGATATAGGCGCCAAAGGACGATCCGCCCTGATCCCCGGCATCAATCCGGGCTTCGCGATCAAGAAAGGAAATCCGGTAGATGCCGATGAAATGCGCCCCGAACGCCATCACAAGAACGCCCGCTACCGTGTTGAAATAGCTCTGGTATTGCAAGAACACCGTGCCGATGGCCGAGGCCGTAAATCCCAGGAACAGGAACACTGTCGAAAGGCCCAGGACAAAGAACAGGGCCGGCACAACCGCGCGGGCGCGCTTGCCCGAGCCGTCGGACAGCTCGCTCAGGCTGACCCCGCTCATATAGGCAAGATAAGGTGGCACGATCGGCAGCACGCAGGGGCTCAGGAATGAGATGATCCCGGCCATCAGGGCCACGATCATCGCGGGCAAAAGACCGGCGTCTATGATTTCGATTCCAAACATGCCTCGTGACATAGCCCGTTCAAAGCCGCGCGTCACCCGGCATTGCGTCACATCCTTGTGGACAGGCTGTAACAAGGCCGCTATCTGGCGGGTATGACACCGAAAGACACGCTGGATGCCACCGGGCTTTTATGCCCCCTGCCCGTTCTGAAACTGCGCAAGCGGTTGAAATCGCTTGAAGTTGGCGATCTGATCGCGATGCAGGCCGATGATCCGGCGGCGGTGATCGACGTGCCGCATTTCTGCGCCGAGGCCGGGCATGACCTTGTCGAGGCCAAAGAGGCGGACGGCGTTCAGACCTATATCATCCGCAAATCCTAGCGCGTGGCGCCTTCATTCGACGTCATGCGATCCGCTTTGGCGTGTTGAATGCGCATGTTGGGGACTCTCTGGGGCGCGCAAAGCCAAAACGCCGCGCTTTTCAGGGCGCGGCGTTTGTTGTTTTCCTGTCAGGGCCCTGGCTTAGCTGCCAAGTGACCACCAGCCGCGCCGTTTCGGCTTGGCCTCCTGCTCTGCGGTCTCTTCGACCACCGGCGCAGGCTCTGCGGCGGCAACGGGTGCGGGTTCCGGCTCGGGCTCTACCACCGCTGCAACCGGTTCCGGAGTGGGCTCTGGTGCTGCCTCCGGGGTTACTTCGGGGGTCACCTCGGGCGCGGGCTCGACCGGCGCTTCGATCGGGGCCTCGGCGGCAGGCGCGGCCGTCACTTCGGGCTCTTTCTTCTTGCGCGGCGCACGGGTGCGCTTGGGTTTCGGCTTGGGCTCTGCCTCGGCGGCGGGCGCCTCTGCCTCGGCACTGGTCTCTGCCGCCTCGGCCTCTGTGGCCTCTGTGGTTTCGGCCACCTTCGGTTCGGGCTTTTTGCGAGGTTTGCGCGTGCGCTTGGGCTTGGGCTTTTCCTCGGCCTCGGGCTCGGCTGCGGTCTCTGCGGCCGGTTCTACGGGCGTGGCATCAGCCTCGGGCGCGGGTTCTTCGCTTGTCTCTTCGGCCTGACCGTTATCAGCATTCTCGCCGTTGTCGTCCTGACCATTGCCACCCGACTTGGAGCGACGACGACGCCGACGACGCCGTTTTTTCGGCTTTTCACCGTCTTCACCGCCCGTATCCCCATTGCCCTTGGGGGCCTCGGCGTCAGCCTCGCCCTCGTCCGTGGTCACATCCTCTTCGACCTCTTCTTCAAGGTCTTCCATCAAAGAGCTGTTGGCCGAAACGAATTGCGGCACGACCATTTCAGGCACGGCACGGGTCGCTGTCTTGAACTTTTCAAGCGTGAAATCGGGGCTGACAAGGGTGGGGTCACCCTCGATACGCACCGACAGCCCATAGCGGGTTTCGATCCCGGCCACATGTTCGCGCTTCTGGTTCATAAGATAGTTGGCGATGCCCACCGGGCATTTAACCAGAACCTCGCGCGAGCGGCGGCGCACGCCCTCTTCCTCGATCTGGCGCAGAATCGACAGCGCAAGACTGTCATCCGAACGGATCAGACCAGTGCCGTGACAGGCCGGACAGGGCTGGGTCGTCGCCTCGATCATGCCGGGGCGCAGGCGCTGACGCGACATTTCCATCAGGCCAAAGCCGGAAATCCGCCCGACCTGAATGCGCGCGCGGTCGGTCTTGAGCTTGTCCTTCATGCGCTTTTCGACGGCCGAGTTGTTGCGGCGCTCGTCCATGTCGATAAAGTCGATGACGATCAGGCCGGCCAGATCGCGCAGGCGCAATTGGCGGGCGACCTCATCAGCGGCCTCAAGGTTGGTCTTGGTCGCGGTTTCCTCGATCGAACCTTCCTTGGTGGCCCGGCCAGAGTTGACGTCGATGGCGACAAGCGCCTCGGTCACGCCGATGACGATATAGCCGCCGGACTTGAGCTGAACCGTGGGATTGAACATGCCCGACAGGTAGGATTCGACCTGATAGCGCGCGAAGAGCGGCTGTTGATCGACGTAATGTTTCACGTTCTTGGCATGGGACGGCATGATCATCTTCATGAAGTCCTTGGCGATGCGATATCCGCGTTCGCCCTCGACCAGAACCTCGTCGATGTCGCGGTTGTAAAGGTCGCGGATCGAACGTTTGATCAGGTCGCCTTCCTCGTAGATCTTGGCCGGCGCGATGGATTTCAGCGTCAGCTCGCGGATCTGTTCCCAGAGGCGTTGAAGATATTCGTAATCGCGCTTGATCTCGGCCTTGGTGCGTTTGGCCCCGGCGGTGCGCACGATAAGACCGGCACCACTTGGCACGTCGATCTCGTTGGCGATCTCCTTGAGCTTCTTGCGATCAACGGCATTGGTGATCTTCCGGCTGATGCCGCCACCGCGCGCGGTATTGGGCATAAGCACGCAATAGCGGCCTGCGAGGCTAAGATATGTGGTCAGTGCCGCGCCTTTGTTGCCGCGTTCTTCCTTGACGACCTGCACCAGAAGAATCTGGCGGACCTTGATCACTTCCTGAATCTTGTAGCGACGCGGACGCGGTTTGCGCACCGGGCGGATGTCTTCGCTGTCGTCTTCATCGGCAACGGATTCGATGTCGTCATCGCGCGACGCATGGTCACGTGTGTTGGTGGTATCGTCACCATCGCTATCGCTGTCGTCGTCCTGGCCATCTTCACCGGTGTCGGTGGCATCGGCCTCTGCGGTTTGCGCCTCTGCGGATTCGCTTTCGGGCTCTTCCACGGGGGTTTCGGCGACACGCTCCATCGGCGACGAGCCTTCTTCGCTCTCGTCCTCGAGATCGATGGTTTCCATGCCGGAAATCTCGGCATTCACCACCGCGTCATCGGACTTGGTGGTTTCCGCCTTGGCTTTGGTGCGGGACCGTGAGCGGGTGCGCCGCTTGGGCTTTTCCTCTTCCTCGGATTGCGCCTCGGCATAGGCGCGCTCTTCTTCCATCAGAGCTTCGCGATCGGCGACCGGAATCTGATAGTAATCGGGGTGGATTTCCGAAAAGGCAAGGAACCCGTGGCGATTGCCGCCATAGTCGATGAACGCCGCCTGAAGCGACGGTTCGACCCGTGTAACCTTTGCTAGATAGATATTGCCTGCAAGTTGGCGTTTGTTTTCGGATTCAAAATCAAATTCCTCGACCTTGTTTCCGTCGACCACCACAACGCGGGTTTCTTCCGCGTGGGTGGCATCAATGAGCATTTTCTTAGCCATGTTTTCCGTTTGCATCGCGGCGCAGGCACCTGCCCCGGAGGAGCGGCGTGTTGCGGGAGATGTCTGATAAGGGCGATAGCGTGCGCGCAGCCAAGGGTGCCGATACCGGCCCCGGCCATGACGATTTGATGTGTCGCGCGCTTCATCGCGGTTCTTCTACTCCGGCACCCGTAAGGGCGCCAATTCAGGGCCTGACCACCCCGAATTTCAGGGGTCAGGCGTGTATTTGGCCCGTTCTAAAGGGCCCAATCGGTCTGTTGGGAACGGTGGGCAATCACCCTTGACGCGCATCCAACAGCGAAACTCTCGCGAGAGGTGCGTCAATGCACACCTCTCGATGCTTTTACACTAAAGCGTCATATAGAGTAATTACAATGGCCAAAATGCCAAACAGACCGATTGCACGCTCAGAGATAGTCGGAGCGCTGCAAACCGTATTTCGCCATTTTTTCATTCAGCGTGCGGCGCGGCAGGCACAATTCATCCATCACCGCCGCGATTGATCCCTTGTGGCGGCGCATCGTGTTGTCGATCAGCATCCTCTCGAAGGCCTCGACATATTCCTTGAGCGGCTTGCCCTCGGTGGTCATCACCGGCTGCATGTCCTGATGATCCGAGATCAGAAGCGAGGCGATGGTGCCGCTGCCACGGCGCGATTGCAACACCGCGCGCTCGGCCACGTTGAACAACTGGCGCACATTGTCGGGCAATAGAGACTGCAAAAGCTGGGTCGCCTCCTGTGCCGAAACCTGTGGCGCATCACAGCCGTAATCATCGGCAAACTGGTCGCTGAACCGGGTGAACAGCGTCAGGATATCCTCGCCCCGCTGGCGCAGCGGCGGCAGGGTGATACGCAGCGAGGCCAGCCGGTAAAACAGATCCGGGCGCAACGCGTCTTCACAGGTGCGGCCCTCGTCCTGCATGTTGGAAATGGCGACAATCCGGGTTTCGGGCGGGGTGCCGTCCTGGTTGATATGGGTCAGAAGTCGGGCCTGCGCGGCCTCGGACAGGGATTCAATATCCTCAAGCACAAGCGTGCCACCGCGCGCCTCTTCAACGGCGGGCAATTGGTTGTCGTCGGGCTGCATCGGGCCAAACAGTCGCTTGATCAGCGCGTCTTCCTCGAAGGCGGCGCAGGACACGGAGACGAATTTCTTGCCGGCACGTGCACCGACCGCATGAAGGGCATGCGCCACGAGCGTCTTGCCGGTGCCGGTCTCGCCCTCAATCAGGACGTGGCCATCGGCCTGCCCCAGATCAAGGATGTCCTCTTTCAGCCGCTCCATCGCCTGGCTTGTGCCAATCAGTTTTTTCATGAGCTGGCCGCCATCCGACAGCTCTTTGCGCAGGGCGCGGCTATCAAGGGTCATGCGGCGTGCATTGGTGGCCTTCTTGGCCAGTTCGGTCATGCGGTCGGGGTTGAACGGCTTTTCCAGAAAATCGAACGCGCCGATCCGCATCGCCTCGACCGCCATCGGCACATCGCCATGTCCGGTGATCATAATCACCGGCAGGCTTGAATCCGCGCCCATCAGCTTTTTGAGGAACTGCATGCCGTCCATGCCGGGCATCCTGATGTCGGTGACGACGATACCGGGATAATCCGCCCCAAGCGATTTCAGCGCTTCTTCGGCACTTGGAAAGGCCTCGGTGTCATAGCCCGACAGGGCCAGCCACTGGCTGATCGACTGACGCATGTCTTTTTCATCGTCAACAATCGCAATTTTCATCGCACTTGGCATTTTGCTTCACTCCGCTGCACGGGTCTCTTCGGGGTCTTCCTGTAAGATAGGAAGTTGCATCTCAAATACAGCCCCCCCACCGGTCGCATTGCGCGCCGTCAGGCGGCCCCCAAGGTCGTTCACGATACCCGATGAAATGGCAAGCCCCAACCCAACCCCGTCACCGGGAAGCTTGGTGGTGTAAAACGGCTCGAAGAGGTTCTCGAAGTTGACAATTCCGGTGCCATTGTCGCGCACTGTCAGGATCGCGGTTTCGCCTGCGGCGAGGAGGATGTCGATGGTCGCATCCTCGACGTTTTCGGTGGCATCCATGGCGTTGCGCAACAGGTTGATCATCACCTGTTCCACCCGTACCCGATCGCCCATGATCATCACCGGTTCACTGGGCAGGGTGCGGTCGATCCTGACCTTGCGCAGACGCAGTTGCGGTTCCATCATCGCAAGCGCCGAGGCAAGCGCATCGCCCATGTTTACAGGCTCGAACGTGTCGCCGCTCTGGCGCGCATAGGACTTGAGCTGTTTGGTGATCACGCCCATCCGCTCGATCAGGTCGTCGATCCGCTGGAACGACGACAGCGCCTCGTCCGGGCGGTTGCGGGTCAGCAAAAGCCGGGCGCCGGCAAGGTAGGTTTTCATCGCCGCCAGAGGCTGGTTCAACTCGTGGCTGACAGCCGCCGACATCTCGCCCAGCACCGCCAGTTTCGAGCTTTGCTGAAGCGTCTGTTCGGCCACGGCAAGGTTCTCCTGCACCCTCTGACGCTCGGCGATTTCCCGCTGGAGGCGGGCGTTCAATGCGCGAAGCTCTGCCGATTCCCGCTGAAACAGCGTCATCCGCAGGACCGTGCGCCGGTTCAGAAAGTAAAACGCAAGCGCCAGGAGAATCGCAAAACCCATGATTTCAAGCGCAAGATAACCGTTTACCTTGTCGCGAACCGCGGCATAGGTGGTGAAACTCGCGATCCGCCAGCCACGAAACGCCACCCGTCCCTCGACCCGCATCACCGCCTCGCCACGCACATAGGCATCGGGCGGAAGCGCGGTCCAGTCGGCGGTGGCCTGAATGGCGCGTTGGATCGCACTGTTGGCGGGCTCGCGGCGCAGGGCGTCGGCCTCGGTCACACCGCGCCAGCGGGGCTCGGTCGCAAGGATGATCTGGCCCTCGCTGTCGGTGACCATCACCGCATCCGAAATCCCCGCCCAGGCCCGCTCGTATTTGCGCAGGTCGACCTCGACAAGGATCACGCCAAGCACCTCGTTCTGGGTGTCGATCCGGCGCGAATAGTAAAAGTTGTATTGCCCGGATTCCTGGCGCAACACCTTGAAAACGGTATCCCTGGATCGCAGCGCATCTACAAAATACGGCTCTTGTTTCAAAGACTTGCCAAGCGAACTTCGCTCTGTCGCGGCGACGGTACGCCCGTCCTTGTCGAGCAATGTCAACGAGGCGGCGCCGATCTCGCTGAGAAAGGAAATGAGCCGCTGCGTGGACTGAGCATAATCAGAGGTACTCAGCGCACGGATAAGTGCCGGGTCGCGCGCCAGAAGCTGGGGCACAATCGCGTTCTGGCGCAACTCGCTCAGCAGGTTGCCGCTATAAAGCACAAGGCGCAATTCGGCGCGGTTGCGGGTGTTTTCGGTAAAGCGGTCGGTCAACAGCCGGTTGGTGATCACCACCACCGATACCGCCAGCACCACAAGCACCAAAAGCACCAGGCGCGCGCGCCAGCTTATGGTGCGCGTCCGCGGTAGCGGGGGTTTGCTCAATGAGGTGTTCATAGCCTAAAGTCTAGGGCGCAAGCGCGCGCGCCTCAAGGTGCCAGGCAACGGGGTGCAGCGCGCCAGAGGCTCAGGCGAGAGCAAGCTGGTCCACCAGCGATGCAAACATCGGCGCGCCATCGGTGCCACCCTGAAGCGGCTCTGCCATCCGCTCGGGATGCGGCATCATGCCGAGAACCCGGCGGTTCTCCGACAGGATACCGGCGATGTCGCGGGCCGACCCGTTAGGATTGTCGTCATAGGTAAAGGCCACCCGGTCGTCGCCCTCAAGCCGGTCAAGGGTGTCCGCATCGGCAAAGTAATTGCCATCGTGATGGGCAATCGGAATGGTGATATGGCTGCCTGCAGCATAGCCATGGGTGAACGCGCTATCGGCGGTTTCCACGGTAAGCGACACCGGCTTGCAGATATATTTCAGCCCCGCGTTGCGCAGCAGGACACCGGGCAACAGACCGGTTTCCGTCAGCACCTGAAAACCGTTGCAGACGCCAAGCACATAACCGCCCTTTTTCGCATGTCCGATCACCGACCGGCAGATCGGGGAATTGGCCGCAATCGCCCCGCAACGCAGGTAGTCGCCAAACGAGAACCCGCCCGGAACGCCGATGATATCAACCCCTTGCGGAAGGTCCGTATCCTTGTGCCAGACCATCGACACCCGCGCGCCTGCGCGCTCAAAAGCGACGGCCAGGTCACGGTCACAGTTCGAGCCGGGAAAGACGATGACGGCGGCATGCATCAGAGGATCTCCACGCTGTAGCTTTCGATCACGGTATTGGCGAGAAGCTTGTCGCACATGGCGGTCACTGTCTCTTTTGCCTTGGCGGCGTCGGTCTCGGACAGGTCAAGCTCGATCACCTTGCCCTGGCGAACACCGTTCACCCCGTCAAAGCCCAAGGACCCGAGCGCGTGGCGCACGGCCTCGCCCTGCGGATCGAGAACCCCGTTTTTCAACATGACATGCACGCGAGCTTTCATGGCGTCTTTCCTATGTCTTTTGGCGGCGCGGCGCGCCGGATGGTCATCGGGCACAGGCCCGCATTCAGTTGATCAGCGTCGGACGTGCCATCGGGGTGGCGCCTTTGGGCATGATGCCAAGACGGTTTGCCACTTCGCTATAGGCATCCGTTAGGCTGCCGAGATCACGGCGGAACACGTCCTTGTCAAGCTTGCGACCGGTCTCGATATCCCACAGGCGACAGCTGTCGGGGCTGATCTCGTCGGCGATGATCAGGCGCTGGAAATCACCGTCATAGACGCGGCCGATCTCGATCTTGAAATCAACCAGCTTGATGCCGATACCGAACATCACGCCGGCCATGAAATCATTGACCCGAAGTGCAAGGCTCAGGATGTCGTCCATGTCCTGCTGGCTGGCCCAGCCAAAGGCCGCGATATGTTCTTCGGTCACCAGCGGATCGCCAAGCGCGTCGTCCTTGAGGCAATATTCGACGATCGGGCGCGGCAGTTGCGTGCCCTCTTCGATGCCAAGCCGCTTGGCCATGGTGCCTGCGGCATAGTTGCGCACGATCACTTCAAGCGGGACGATTTCGCAGGCGCGCACCAGTTGCTCACGCATATTGATGCGTTTGATGAAATGCGTCGGCACGCCGATCGTGTTCAGACCGGTCATGAAATATTCCGAAAGCATGTTGTTGAGCACGCCCTTGCCTTCGATGACGGCCTTTTTCTCGGCGTTGAACGCCGTGGCGTCATCCTTGAAATATTGAATGATCGTACCGGGTTCAGGCCCTTCATAAAGGGTCTTCGCCTTGCCTTCGTAGATTTTCTTGCGCCGCGCCATGCCAACTCCGCCGGTTGGGTCAGGGGCCGAGTCCCCCGTACCGTTGCGTCCTCATAGTGCATGGGCAGCATTGTCGCAAGATCACGTTGGCCCCTTGCCCTTTGACGCGCAGGATTGCATATCTGATAAAACATCACCGCCTTGCTAATGGGGAATGGACCTATGACCACTTTTGACGAACGCGAAAACGCATTTGAAAACAAATTCGCCCATGACGAGGAAATGAAATTCCGCGCCGAGGCCCGCCGCAACAAGCTTTTGGGCCTTTGGGCGGCAGAGCTTCTGGGCAAGACCGGCGATGACGCCGACGCCTATGCAAAAGAGGTCGTCAAGGCCGATTTCGAAGAGGCCGGCCACGAGGACGTGGTGCGCAAAGTTGCCGCCGACCTTGGCGATATCGCCGATGCCGACACCATCCGCGGCAAGATGGCAGAGCTGCTCCGGATCGCCAAAGACCAGCTTATGAAAGAAGTCTAAGGGATTTTGCCCTGTTGACCTTTGCAAGGCGCGCCCCGACGGGTGCGCCTTTCTTATTTGCATATTCGACCGCCAGGCCGATGGGCCCCCACCTTTCGGCGGATGGTGCAGCTTGTGACCGGGGCGCTGCATCCGGGGGCATCTGCGGCCAATCGGAAGCGGCCTCACAATTGTCATGAAGAAAATGAGTTTGCGCAAAAGCATCATTCGTGACAGGACACGCGGTGACTTTATCCGGGATGTACCGATGACAAATGCCTTTTCCCAAATGCTGGCCGCGCGCGACTGGATCCTTGCCGACGGCGCCACTGGGACGAATCTTTTCAACATGGGCCTGCAATCGGGGGATGCCCCCGAGATGTGGAACGATCAGCACCCCGACCGGATCGAGCGTTTGTACAAACAGGCGGTCGATGCGGGAAGTGACCTGTTCCTGACCAACTCCTTTGGCGGCAACGCTGCGCGACTCAAATTGCATGGTGCGGAGAAACGCGCGGGCGAACTGTCGCGCATTTCCGCCGAAATTGGCCGCGAGGTTGCCGACCGCTATGACCGCCCGGTGATCGTGGCCGGCTCTGTCGGCCCAACCGGAGAGATCATGGCCCCGATGGGTGCGCTGACCCACGAGCTGGCGGTGGAGATTTTTCACGAACAGGCCGAGGGCCTGAAGGAAGGCGGGGCCGATGTGCTCTGGCTTGAAACGATTTCCGCCCCCGAAGAATACAAGGCCGCCGCCGAGGCGTTCAAACTTGCGGATATGCCGTGGTGTGGCACGATGAGCTTTGACACGGCCGGGCGCACGATGATGGGGCTGACCTCGGCCGATATGGTGACGATGGTGGAAAAGCTGGCCAATCCGCCGCTGGCCTATGGCGCCAATTGCGGGGTCGGCGCATCCGATCTGCTGCGCACCGTGCTTGGGTTTGTCGCGCAAGGCAGCGAGCGACCGATCATTGCGAAGGGAAACGCCGGTATCCCGAAATACCATGACGGGCATATCCATTATGACGGAACCCCCGATCTGATGGCCGAATATGCGGTTCTGGCGCGCGATGCGGGCGCGACGATCATTGGCGGCTGCTGTGGCACCATGCCCGAGCACCTGTCCAAAATGCGCGAGGCGCTGGAAACCCGCCCGCTTGGCGAGCGACCGACGCTGGATCAGATCACCGATGCGCTTGGGCCGTTTTCCTCGGCGGCGGATGGCACCGGCGATGACACGCCAGAGCCGCGCCGCACACGGCGTCGGCGCGCATAAACACAGCGCTCATAAGGTCTGACAAGCGCGTCACCCGAAAAGCGACATCTGGGCGCCCTTCTCAAAAGGGCGCTCGAAAAGATCGAGCCGCAGCCCCGGTTGGTCACCACTCAACCCAAGCCGCGCCGCCGCCGCCTCGAACCGGCGGGCGATAAGGCGGGCATAAACGCCGGTTCCGCGCATCCGTCTGCCCCATTCGGCCTCATAGTCCTTGCCGCCATGCATTTCGCGTACCCGGTTCATCACCCGGTTGACGCGGTCGGGGTAATGCGCCTGTAACCACTCCTGAAACAGCGGCGCGACCTCCAGCGGCAGGCGCAGCATGATCCAGCTGGCCGCATCCGCCCCGGCCTCCTGCCCGGCAGCAAGCAGCGCCTCGATCTCGTGATCCGTCAGCCCCGGAATGATCGGCGAGGTCATGAGACGCACCGGCACGCCTGCATCGCTCAACGCGCGAATCGTGGCCAGCCGGCGCTTGGGCGACGGTGCGCGCGGCTCAAGCCTGCGCGCCAGGTCCGCATCAAGCGAGGTCACCGAAATACCAACCCGCACCAGCCCCTGGCCTGCCATATCCGCCAGGATATCAAGATCACGCTCAATCAATGTGCCCTTGGTCACAATCGCCACCGGATGGCTAAAGCGCCGCAGCACCTCAAGGCAGGCCCGCGTGATAGCCTGCTCCTGCTCTATCGGCTGATAGGGATCAGTATTCGTGCCGATGGCGATCGGGCGCGGCACATAGCGCGGGTGGCGTAACTCTTTATCCAACAGAGTTGACGCATTCGGCCGCGCAATCAGCCGGGTTTCAAAATCGAGCCCCGGCGACATTCCAAGCCAGGCATGCGTTGGACGGGCAAAACAATAGATACATCCATGTTCACAGCCGCGATAAGGATTGACAGACCGGTCAAACGGCAGGTCGGGCGAGCGGTTATAGGTAATGATCCGGCGCGCGACCTCGGTCGTGACATGGGTGCACAGCAGATTATCCCCCACCTCTTGCGCCCATCCGTCCGCGTCAAAGCGCGTCTGGCTTTTCTCATAGCGCCCGGCGGCATTGCTACAGGCGCCGCGCGCCCTGATCCGCAGGTCCGGTGGTATCGTTTCACTCTCAGCCATTGACGATTAATGGAACATAAGGGGAACATATGCAACAGACTTATATAGATCATGACAAGTTTGCAGTGTGTCGGCCCACAATTCATCGCTATAAGTCGGTTGCAGCGCAGCCAGTGTCGTATTCCGGAAAGTGAAACCGCGACAAATTGACGAAAGCTGCATAAGAAACCAACACTCCGTGCCTTCACGCACAGCAATCAAGGATTTGCGTAATGTCTGACCAAGAAGACGACATCATCCTGTCGGACCTGGACAATGAAGAACTTGTTCAGCAGATGTTTGACGACCTTTACGACGGTCTGAAAGAAGAGATCGAGGAAGGCGTGAACATCCTTCTTGAGCGTGGCTGGCAGCCCTATCAGGTGCTGACAGAGGCGCTTGTGGGCGGCATGACCATCGTCGGCAAGGATTTCCGCGACGGCATTCTCTTCGTCCCCGAGGTGCTTTTGGCCGCCAACGCGATGAAGGGCGGCATGGCCATCCTCAAACCGCTTCTGGCCGAAACCGGCGCCCCGCGCGTCGGCAAGATGGTGATCGGCACCGTCAAGGGCGACATCCACGACATCGGCAAGAACCTCGTCAGCAGGATGATGGAAGGCGCCGGTTTCGAAGTGGTTGATCTCGGCATCAACAACCCGGTTGAAAAATACATCGAGGCGCTCGAGACCGAGGCCCCCGACATCCTTGGCATGTCGGCGCTTTTGACCACCACGATGCCCTATATGAAGGTCGTGATCGACACGATGATTGAACAGGGCAAGCGCGATGATTACGTTGTTCTTGTCGGTGGCGCCCCGCTGAACGAAGAATTCGGCAAGGCAATCGGCGCAGATGCCTATTGCCGCGATGCCGCCGTGGCCGTGGAAACCGCCAAGGACTTCATGGCGCGCAAACACAACAAACTGGCCGCTGGCTAAGCTGAACCTCTGATTTCAAGCTTAACGGCCCGCGTCCTTCGCGGGCCGTTTTTCGTACCGGAGACCCAATGACCGATCTGCCTAGCGATGACACGCTGACCCAACATGGCCTGGAGGCGCGCAATGGCGGGCGCATCCTGTTGATCGCCTGCGGCGCCCTGGCGCATGAAATCCTGACGCTCAAGCGGCTCAATGGCTGGGATCACATGGATCTGACCTGCCTGCCCGCCAAACTTCACCTCTACCCCGAAAAGATCACCGCCGCAGTGGAAGAGGCCGTGCTCAAGCACCGCGCTGCCTATGATCATATCTTCGTGGTCTATGCCGATTGCGGCACCGGCGGTGAGCTTCAGACAAAATGCGCCGAACTTGGCGTCGAGATGGTCGAGGGGCCGCATTGCTATTCGTTTTTCGAAGGCAATGACCGCTTTGCCGAACGCGGTGACGCCGATATGACCGCGTTTTTCCTGACCGATTTCCTGGTCCGGCAGTTCGATGCCTTCGTCTGGAAACCGATGGGCCTCGATCGCCATCCCGAACTGCGCGACATGATTTTCGGAAATTACACCACCCTGATCTACCAGGCCCAGACCGACGACCCGGCTCTGATCGTCAAGGCGCGCGCCTGCGCCGACCGGCTCGGCCTGCGGTTCGAGCATCGCTTCACCGGATATGGGGACCTTGCCAAATCACTTGAACGTCAATCCGCAAAACACTGATTAGGTTCATCTTTCCTTAAATACTCTGGGGAGTTTGAGGGGTGAAACCCCTCATTACGCCATACCTCTGCGCCACAGGCGCTCCGCCAGGTCAGGCCGCCTCGCTTGCCACCAGCCGGATGCGCTCGATCATCGCCCGCAGCCCGTTCGAGCGTTGCGCGGACAGATGGTCATTAAGCCCGAGCCGCGCCAATTCTCCCGGCGCATCTACCTTGACGACCTCGGCCAGCGGCAGGCCATTGTAAAGCGCGCGCAGCACCGCGATCAACCCGCGCACAATCATCGCATCGCTGTCGCCCTCAAAGCTGAACCGCCCGGCGTCGATGCGCGGATGCAGCCAGACCTGGCTGGCACAGCCGTCGACCTTGGTTGCGGGCACCTTCAGCGCCTCGTCAAGTCCCGGCATCGCCTTGCCATAGTCGATGACATAGCGATAGCGGTCTTCCCAATCCTCGAGAAACTCGAAATCGTCGACAATCTCTTCAAAGGTTTCCGTGGCCATCGCATGCTCCTTCTTGCTTGCCTTATGACCTAGGCGCCGCGTTGATCGACGTCCAGCCCCAGCTTGCACCTTTTCAACCCTGCCCGGATAGGGTAACCGAGGGAAAAGATGTCAAAGGCGGTACTGATGCGCATCCTTCTTGCTCTCACGATGGTTTCCTCAATGCTTCTTGCGGGCTGTGGCGGTCTGCGCGACTCGCGGGTCAACCCGGCCAACTGGTTCGGCAAAAGCAAATCACGCCCGGTGGCGACGGCGCCTGCGGAAAACGTGAACCCGCTCATTCCGGTCAAGCAAGACAGCATTTTCCGCCGCAACAAGGCCGAGGTCTACCTCGGCACGCCAGTGGACCAGATCACCGAGATGAAGATCGAGCGTACAACCGACGGCGCCATCATACGTGTGACCGGGCTAAGCATGCGTCAGGGGGCGTTTGACGTGCGCCTCGTTGCCGACAACAAGGGCGAGCCGGTCAATGGCGTGCTCCGCTACAAACTTCTGGCGCTCCAGCCGGAAAACCAGCCTCAGGGCTCGGAGCGTGCGCGCACCGTACATGTGGCCGAGTTCATCTCGACCCAGACTTTGGAAGAAGCCCGCACCATCATCGTGACCGGCGCGCGCAACGAACGCAGCAGCACCCGCTAGTCCCTGTTAAAGATCGACCACCTCAATCGACTGGCCTTTGACCGCCAATGCGATTTCACCATCGCAGAGGCGCATGGCATCGCGCCCGAACACATCAAACCGCCAGCCCTGCAAGGCTGCCACATCGCGCTTGCCCGCCGCCATCAGATCAAGATCAGAGGCCGAGGCAATAAGCTTGGAGGCCACCCCGTAATCCTCGGTCTTGGCCTTGAGCAAGACCCGCAACAGATCGGCCAGCGCCGGGTTGACCTGCAACTTGTCATTGCTGGCATCGACTTTCGGGGTTTTCTCGGGCGGGCAGGCCAGCCCCGTCTTGACCGCCGCAAGGATGCCATCGGCGATCTCGCCCTTGCGGGCCTCGCGCATCAAAAGCCGCGAGCGGCCAAGATCCTGAAGAGTCTGGGGCTTGGTCGACGCCAGTTCGACCAAGGCATCGTCCTTATAGACCCGGCTGCGCGGCACATCGCGCGACTGGGCGTATCCCTCGCGAAAACGGGCCAGTTCGCGCACCACCGCCAGGAATTTGCCAGAGGTGTTGCGCGTCTTGATCCGTTTCCAGGCCTCTGTCGGCTCCACCCGGTAGGTGCCCGGATTGGTCAGCACGCGCAGTTCTTCGGCGACCCATATGTCACGCCCCGTCGTCTGAAGCTTCTTGGCCAGGTATTCGTAGACCAGACGCAGATGCGTCACATCGGCCAGTGCATAGGATTTTTGTGCATCGGTCAGAGGACGGCGCGACCAGTCGGTGAACCGCGAGGTCTTGTCGACCTGCTGCTTGCAGATCTTGCGCACCAGAGTCTCATACCCCGCCTGTTCGCCAAAGCCACAGACCATCGCCGCAACCTGCGTGTCAAACAGCGGATCGGGAATCACCCCGGCATCGACAAAGAAAATCTCCAGGTCCTGTCGCGCGGCATGAAAAACCTTTACGACCGAGGTGTCGCGGAACAGGTCGTAAAGCGGTTCAAGCGACATTTCCCCAACCAGCGGATCGACCAGAACGGCGCTGTCGTCATCGGTGCCCGGCACCGCAAGCTGCACCAGGCAGAGCTTGGAATAATAGGTGCGCTCGCGCAGAAACTCGGTGTCGACGGTTACATAGTCATGCTCTGCGGCCATGGCGCAATACTGGGCCAGCTCTTCGGTCGTGGTGATGGTTTTCATCCGGGTGATCTTGCTCTTTTTGTGTGTGCCCTGCGGTGTCCCGGGCGCGGTATAGGTCAGATAGTGGCGAAATGGAATGCCCCGGACCGTCAGGTCACACTCAGGGCAGGAAAAGCGGGGTGCGGTCGCCCGCTGCAAAGCGCCGCAAAACGGCCGGGTAAAGGATATGTTCCTGCTCCAGAACCCGCGCGGCGAGGGTTTCGGGCGTGTCATCTCCCAGGATCGGCACGCGCGCCTGTCCAAGGATGGGGCCGTCATCAAGCTCTGCGGTGACCTCGTGCACGGTACAGCCGGCCTCGCTCTCGCCCGCCTCAAGCGCGCGGGCATGGGTATTAAGGCCGCGATACTTCGGCAAAAGCGAGGGGTGGATATTAAGCATCCTGCCCTGCCACGGCCCGACAAACCCCGCCGTCAGAACACGCATGAACCCCGCAAGGCAAATCAGGTCAATGTCATACGGCACCAGCCGCGCGGCGATCTCGGCCTCAAAACCGGCGCGGTCGCCTTTGAAGGGGCGGTGATCAACCACTTCTGTCGCGATTCCCTGCCCCCTCGCCCATTCAATCCCGCCCGAATCGGCGCGGTTTGACAGCACAAGAACCGGGCGCGCCGGGTGATCGCCCGCCATATCGACGACAAGGCTGCGCATGTTCGACCCGCCACCGGACAGAAAAATCGCGACGCGTTTGCTCACAGAAGGGCACCCGTATAGCTTACCGTTCCGTCGCCGCGCGTGACATGGCCGATCTCGGAAACGGTTTCGCCCGCCCCTTCCAGCGCCCCCTTGACCGCAGCAGCCTTTGCCGGGTCGGCGACCACGATCATGCCGAGCCCCGAGTTGAAGGTCTTGAGCAGCTCGCCCTCGGCCATGCCGCCGGTTTCGGCCAGCCAGCGGAACACCGGCGGCAATTGCCATGCCCCAAGATCGACCGTCGCCGCAAGCCCCTCGGGCAGAACGCGCGGCAGGTTCTCGGTCACGCCACCACCGGTGATATGGGCCATGCCCTTGACCCCGCCCTGCTTCATCGCGCCCAGAACCGAGCGCACATAAAGCCGCGTCGGCGTCAGCAGGGCCGCGCCAAGGCTGCCCGTCGCCCAGGGGCAATCATCGCCCCAGCCAAGGCCAGACATCTCGACGATGCGGCGCACAAGGCTGTAGCCGTTGGAATGCACGCCATCGCTGGCCAGTCCCAAAAGAACGTCGCCCTCAGCGATATCACGCGGCAGATCCCGGCCGCGCTCCATCGCGCCGACGGCAAAGCCCGCCAGATCGAAATCGCCCTTGGGGTACATGCCCGGCATTTCCGCAGTCTCGCCGCCGATCAGGGCACAGCCAGAACCTTCGCAGCCACGCGCGATGCCCTCGATGATGCGTGCCGCCTGATCCAGCTCAAGCTTGCCGGTGGCAAAGTAATCCAGAAAGAACAGCGGTTCTGCACCCTGACAAATCAGGTCATTGACACACATCGCCACAAGATCGACGCCAACGCCATCGACATGCCCGGTATCAATCGCAATCCGAAGCTTGGTGCCGACACCATCGGTGGCTGCCACAAGGATCGGGTCGTCATATCCGGCCGCCTTGAGATCAAACAGCCCGCCGAACCCGCCAAGGCCCGACATCACGCCCGGGCGCACGGTCCGTTTGGCGGCGGGTTTGATCCGCTCGACAAGCGCGTTGCCCGCATCAATATCAACACCCGCATCGGCGTAGGTTATACCCGTCTTCTTATCGGTCATGACTGTGCTCCGTCTTTCGCTGCGACCCGGTTAGACCATCGGCAGCACCTTCGCAATGTGAAAGCCTTGACGCCCCGAGCGCCACCTTTTACGAGGGCAAACAGGTCGGGCCTGTAGCTCAATTGGTTAGAGCAGAGCGCTCATAACGCTTTGGTTGGGGG
>NZ_CAJXIP010000008.1 GCF_913054395.1 uncultured Roseovarius sp. | reverse complement strand
CTCCGGGACGGAGGGGATGAGCGAGACCGAACTGGCGGACCTCGTGACGCGCGATTCGATGATCGGCACGGGGCTCGCCTTGGCGCCGGAGGCCGGGCGATGAACGGCCCGCATGATCTCGGCGGCCAGATGGGTTTCGGGCCAGTGGCGCCGGAGCCGCATGAACCTTATTTCCACGCAGAATGGGAAAAGCGGGCGCTTGGGTTGACGCTGTCCTGCGGTGCCTTCGGCGCCTGGACCATCGACGAGAGCCGGCATGCGCGGGAAACCATCCCACCGGCGAACTATCTGTCGGCGAGCTACTACGAGATCTGGATCCGGGCGCTGGAGGTGCTGCTGGAGCGGCACGGTTTCGCGGGCCAGGACGAGATCGAGGCGGGGCGGATGCTGCGGGCGCCGGCGACGCCGAAGCGGGTGCTGACCGCAGACATGGTGGCGGGCGTGCTGGCACGCGGCGGGCCCTGCGATCGGCCCGTCGAGACGGCGCCGCGCTTTGCCGTCGGCGACCGCGTGCGGACGAAGAACTTCAATCCGGAGACGCACACGCGGCTGCCGCGCTATGCGCGGGCCAAGGCGGGCGTGATAGAGGCGGTGCAGGGCTCCTTCGTCTTTGCCGACGACAATGCCCATGGCCGCGGCGAGAACCCGCAATGGCTCTATACTCTCGTCTTCGACGGGACCGAGATCTGGGGCGAGGGTGCCGACCCGACGCTGACCGTCTCGATCGATGCCTGGGAGAGCTATCTTGAGCGCCTGTGAGACCGGATCGCCGGTCGACCCATCTCCCCTGGCCCGGTCGCCGGGATTGCCGATGTCCTCGGAGGGAGATCCGGTGTTTCCGGAGCCCTGGGCGGCGGAAGCCTTTGCGATGACGGTGCATCTGCATGCGCGGGGCGTCTTCTCCTGGACGGAATGGGCCGCGGCATTGTCTGCCGAAGTGCACAGGCCGGGCCGTGCCGAGGACGGCAGCGATTATTTCGACTGCTGGGTGGAGGCGCTTTCGGCGCTGCTTGCCGCCAAGGGCATCGCCGATGCCGACCAGATCCTCGGGCTGCAGCGGAGTTGGCAGCGGGCGGCGGAGGCGACGCCGCACGGGCAGCCGATCGAGCTGGCGAACGATCCGGAGCGCTGACCACGGTTTGCCGGCCCTTTTGATCCTCTTTCGTTCTTTTCGGTTGCGGTGAGCTCCAGAATCCTGCCATGTCGCAGCCATGCAATTTGCACCGCAACAGGACGAGGCTCTCAAAGCCGTTTCGCGCTGGCTGAAGGAAGGCCGCAGCCCGGTCTTTCGGCTGTTCGGCTATGCCGGTACCGGCAAGACGACGCTGGCCAAGCATTTTGCCGAGAACGTCGACGGCGAGGTGCTGTTTGCCGCCTTCACCGGCAAGGCGGCGCAGGTGCTGCGCTCGCGCGGTGCCAAGAACGCCCGCACCATTCATTCGCTGATCTACCGGCCGCGCGGCGAGGAAGAGGTCTCCGACGAGGAGACCGGCAAGACTTCGGTCTCGCCGATGTTCTCCATCAACCGGCAGAGCCCGCTCGCCAAGGCGCCGCTGATCGTCATCGACGAATGCTCGATGGTGGACGAGCAGCTCGGTCGCGACCTGATGAGCTTCGGGACGCCGATCCTCGTGCTCGGCGATCCAGGGCAGTTGCCGCCCGTGTCCGGCGGCGGCTTCTTCACCGAGCAGGAGCCCGACTACCTGCTGACCGACATCCATCGCCAGGCGCGCGACAATCCGATCATCCAGCTCGCGATGAACGTGCGCGAAGGCAAGGAGATCATGCACGGCGACTATGGCACCGCCCAGGTGATCTCCCGCGGCGACGTCAGCCAGGAGCTGGTGCTGGAGGCCGACCAGGTGCTGGTCGGCACCAACAAGACCCGCAAGCGCTACAACCAGCGGCTCCGCGAGCTCAAAGGGTTTGCGACCGAATATCCGCAGTCCGGCGACAAGCTGGTGTGCCTGCGCAACGACCAGGTGAAGGGTCTGCTGAACGGTTCGCTGTGGCAGGTGATGAGTTCGTCCAAGGAGACGGTGAAGCCGGGCATCAACCTGATGATCCGGCCCGAAGACGACGACATGGATCGCGGCGCCGCCAAGATCAAGCTGCTCAAGGCGTCCTTCGAGAACGTCGAGGGGGAGATCCCGTGGTCGACGCGCAAGCGCTACGACGAGTTCGACTACGGCTATGCGCTGACCGTCCACAAGGCGCAGGGTTCGCAGTGGAACAATGTCGTGCTGTTCGACGAGAGCTGGGCATTTCGCGATACTCGCGAGCGCTGGCTCTATACCGCCATCACCCGCGCGGCGGAGACGATCACCATCGTCCGATAGGGCTTTCTGCGAGCGGCCCATCAAAAGTTTCAATGGCCGGATCTGCGAAAGCCATTGGTCATCGGCGGCGGCTTGGCATAAGCAGGAAGCGCATCTTCTGAAGTGGATTTCGCCATGCCCACGACGCTTTCGGTCAACATCAACGCCATCGCCATGCTGCGCAATCGCCGCGACCTGCCGTGGCCGAGCCTCGAGCATCTCGGTCGCATCGCGCTGCAGGCGGGCGCCAGCGGCCTGACCGTGCATCCGCGGCCGGACCAGCGGCACATCCGCTTTTCCGACCTGCCGGTCATCCGGGCGCTGATCGACGACGAGTTTCCGCAGGCCGAGTTCAACATGGAGGGCTATCCGAGCGAGGATTTCTTGGCGCTCTGCGAACGGACGCAGCCCGAGCAGGTGACGCTGGTGCCGGACGATCCGAGCCAGGCGACCTCCGACCATGGCTTCGATTTCAGAGCCCAGGGCGAGATGCTGAAGCCGATCGTGGCGCGGCTGAAGGCGGGCGGCATGCGCGTCTCGCTGTTTGCCGATGGCGATGGCGATGTGGAGGCTGTCCGGCTTGCAAAGGCGACGGGTGCCGATCGCCTTGAACTTTACACCGGCCCTTATGGCGGCTGCTACGACGCCCCGGAACGGGCAGCGGAGATCGTGGAGAAGCTCGGACAGACCGCCGACGCGGCGCGCGCCGAAGGGATGGGCGTCAATGCCGGACATGATCTGACGGTCGCCAACCTGCCGCTTCTGGTCAAGCGGATTCCGGATCTTGCGGAAGTCTCGATCGGTCACGGGCTGACGGCGGACGCGCTGGAGTTCGGCATGGCGGAAACCGTGCGGCGCTTCCGTCGCGCCTGCGGCCAGACAGTCTAGGCGACGGTCTAGGTGGTCGAAAGCTTCGCTTCGGCGAGGTCGAGCTCCCAGGTCTGGCCGACGCATTCCGGCCCGAACATGGCGTGTCTCTCCTCGGAGACAAGCTTGAAGCCGGCGGTCTCATAGATGCGGATGGCCGCCGTCAGCATGTCGTTCGTCCAGAGTGACAGCCTGGCGTAGCCGGCCGAGATCGCGAAGCGGATGCATTCCTCCACCAGCGTGCGGCCGAGGCCAAGCCCGCGCACCTGCGGGTCGAGATAGAGCAGGCGCAGCTTTGCGGTGTCTCCGCCGCCGTCGGCGACCAGCACGGAGCCCACCCGCTTGCCGCCCTGTTCGGCGATCCAGCTTCGTTCGCGCTGCGGGTTGAAGTCGGCGATGAACTTGCCCGCGACCTGTGCAATCAAGGCCTCGAACTTCTCGTTCAGCCCGTATTCGCGGGCATAGGCCGTCGCCTGGCTTTCGATGAGCCAGCCCATGTCGCCGATCCGGTAGGGGCGCAGGATCACGGGGGCGGGGCTCGCCGGTTGCGACGAAGAGTCGAGGATCGCCCGGATCGTACGCATAGCCTCGATCAGCCTGCCGCGGTCGCCCTCGTTGACGCCTGCAAGATCACCGGCGATCTGCTGGCGGGAGCGCTGTCCCAGCATGTCGCAGACCTCCTGTCCCTTGGCGGTGACACGCAGGATCTGGCTGCGTTTGTCTGACGGATCGGACGTGCTGTCGATGAAGCCCGCTTCGCGAAACTTCTTCACGATCCGGCTGAGATAGGCGGGATCGAGCCCGAGATCGCGGTTGAGTTCGCTGGCCGAGACCGACTGCCGGGCACCCATCTCATAGAGGATGCGTCCTTCCGTCAGCGTGTAGGGCGTCTCGAGATAACCCTTGTCGAGCAGGCCGAGCTTGTTGGTGTAGAAGCGGTTGAAGGCGCGAATGGTGTCGGCCGTCGTGTCGTCGAGCATGGATGGAGCCTCCCTTCGGAGACTCCATCCAATAAAATATTGACTGAGTCAAGTATCAGGCAGCGGCGCGCTTGGCGACGGTCTCTGCCAGCGCGAATTCGACTGCAGCGCAGGCGTGGACGGCAGTGGAATCGATGCCCGGCAGCGGCAGGTCTTGCGGATCGAGCAGGAGGCAGATCTCGGTGCAGCCGAGGATGATGCTGTCGGCGCCCTGGCGTTTGGCCGCCTCGATCATGGCAATGGCGCGCTCGCGGGAGCCGGGCTTGACGACGCCGGCGCAGAGTTCGTCGAAGATGATGTCGTGCATGGCGCCGCGGTCATCGGCCTCCGGTACCATCACCTCGATGTCGGCCTCGCGCATGCGCTCGGCATAGAAACCGTGCTCCATCGTATAGCGGGTGGCGAGCAGGAGCGGGCGCTTCAGGCCCCTGGCGGCCAACGCCTTGGCGGTCTCGTCGATGATGTGGATCAGCGGCACGTCGATCCCGCCGGCCACCTCGGGCGCGACCAGATGCATGGTGTTGGTGCAGATCAGCACGCAATCGGCGCCGGCCTCCTGCAGGCGGCGAGCGCTGGCCGTCAGGGCGTCGGCCGCGAGATCCCAGCGACCGGCCTTCTGGAGGGCGACGATCTCGGCAAAATTGACCGAATGCAGGAGAACGTCTGCGGAGGCGAGACCGCCGATGCGTTCACGTACCATCTCGTTGATCATGCGGTAGTAGACTGCCGTGCTCTCAAAGCTCATGCCGCCGATCAGGCCAATCGTCTTCATCTCTGGTCTCCCTCTGGTGAACGGCAGGATGATATGGCGCGTCGGGCGGTGGATGCGTGCGATGTCAGTGGTGATTTGGGATTCCGCTGCATCCGGATTGCGCGCATCGTTGTAATGATGCACGTTGTGTGCAGACTCTGGGAGACAATCGATGCTGGACGAGCGTGATCGCCGAATCCTCGAACTGCTGCAGAAGGATGCCGCCATTCCGGTGGCGGAGGTGGCCGAGCAGGTGTCGCTCTCGGCCTCGGCCTGTTCGCGGCGGATCCAGCGACTGGAAGAGGCGGGCTATATCCAGCGGCGCATCGCCGTTCTCGACCGGGAGCGCATCGGCGTGCCGACGACGGTCTTCGCGCTGATCAAGACGGCGCATCATTCCGACGACTGGATCGAAAATTTCCGGCGGGCGATCAGCGACATCGGCGAAATCGTCGAGGCGCACCGGCTGACCGGCAGCTACGACTATATCCTGAAGGTGGTGCTGCCGCGGGTCGAGCACTACGACGTCGTCTATAGACGCCTCGTCAAGCGCATCGAGCTCTTCGACGTCTCGGCCTTCATTTCCATGGAGGTGCTGAAGAGCGGCCAGACGCTGCCGGTGGATTATGCCGTGTGAGGATGCAGGCGCCACGAGCGGCGCCCGCATCCGGGTCAGGCCAAAGCGGCGCGATGGTCTTCGAAGAACGCCTTCAGGGACTGCGGCGTGGCACCCGTCAGTGCCTGGAAGTCGTTGGTGACAAGGTCGAAATTGCCGGCATGGATGTTGGCGTCCGCCGAGACCAGCATCGTGACCACGAAGCCGGGCAGACCGGCGGCCGTCATCCCCTCTGCCAATTGTTCGTCGGAGACCGGAACGACCTGCAGCGGCTTGCCGGCAACGGCGGATACAATCGCGGCAATCTCGGAGGCAGTAAAACTCTCTGGACCGGTGAGAGTGAGCGTGGCATTGCCTACAGGCGGCTTTGCGAGGGCTGCAGCGGCGGCGCGGGCGCAGTCGTCGCGGGAGATGTTGGACACCCGTCCGTCGCCCATGGCCGTGTACCAGCTGCCGGCCTGCAGGTTGTGCGGCATGGCCATCAGATGGTTGTCCGCATACCAGGCGTTGCGCAGGATCGTGTAGGGGAGGCCGCTCGCCTTGATGGCCTGCTCGGTGCCGAGATGATCCGGAGCAAAGGTGACCAGCGAGCGGTCGGGGTTCGGCATGGAGGTATAGACGATGTGGTCGACGCCGGCTGCAACCGCAGCCTCGATTGCGTTGCGATGCTGCTTGAGGCGTTTTCCGGGCGTCGCCAGTTCGTCCGTCGAGACGATAAGGAGGCGGTCGATGCCGGTGAAGGCCGTTACCAGACCCTCCCTGTCGTCGAAATCGACCTTGCGGGTCTCGACGCCGAGGTCGGAGAATTCTGTCAGTTTTGACGGATCCCGGCTGCCGGCGACAATGTCGGACGGCGCGATCTTCTGTGTCTCCAGCAGGTGTCGGAGAGTGGCTCGGCCAAGATGGCCGCTGGCGCCGGTAACGAACAGACGGGTCATGCGTGGGCTCCATTCAGGGGTCGGTGACGATGTCAGTCTCAAAAATAGACCAGCACTATAAAGGGAATTGATCTTCGGCTGTAAAGGAGGCAGTTTTCGGGGAGATCGTTACCTTGAGGGAACCACCTGCCATGGACCAAGCCGTCCGCTCAGCCGTAAAGGCTGCGACCGCCGACTGCGATCGCAACGCCTGGGATGCGGGCAACTGCCCCGTGCGCGATGTGATGAACCGGATTTCCGGAAAATGGTCGACGCTGCTTCTGGAGGCGCTGGCCGAAAAGCCGCACCGGTTCGGTGAGCTCAGGCGTCTCGTGCCGGACATCTCGCAGCGCATGCTGACGCAGACGCTGCGAGACCTGCAGCGGGACGGCTATATCGAGCGGGAGGTGTTTCCGACCAAGCCGCCGAGCGTCGAATACCGGATGACGCCGCTAGGACGCTCGCTGTTCGGGCCGCTGTCCAAAGTGCTGGCGTGGGCGGCGGAGAACCATGATGCGGTTCGCGCGGCGAGGCGCTCCTTCGACGACGCGGGCCTCGCCTGAATCGAAAGAGGGCGGCAGATGCTGCCGCCCTCTGGAAGGTGTCACCGGGGTGCCGGATCAGGCGGCCAGCGAGGCCATGTCGATGACGAAGCGGTAGCGGACGTCGCTCTTAAGGACGCGTTCGTAGGCTTCGTTGATCTCCTGGATGCCGATCGTCTCGATCTCGGAGACGATGTCGTGCTTGCCGCAGAAATCCAGCATTTCCTGGGTTTCCTTGATGGAGCCGATCATCGAGCCGGAGAGGCTGCGGCGGCCGGGGATCAGCGAGAAGGCGTGGACGGGAATGGCATCTTCCGGCGCGCCGACGATGACCATGGAGCCATCGACCTTCAGGAGACCGAGATAGGCGTTCCAATCGATGGCAACGCCGACGGTGCAGATGATCAGGTCGAAGCTTCCGGCGAGCTTGGTGAAGGTTTCAGCATCGCTCGTCGCATAGTAGTGATCGGCGCCGAGCTTCAGGCCATCTTCCTTCTTGGAGAGCGAATGGCTGAGGACGGTGACCTCGGCGCCCATGGCATGAGCGATCTTGACGCCCATGTGGCCGAGGCCGCCCATGCCGAGGATCGCTACCTTCTTGCCTGGGCCGGCGTTCCAGTGGCGAAGCGGCGAATAGAGCGTGATGCCGGCGCAGAGCAGCGGCGCGGTGGCGTCGAGCGGCAGGTTGTCCGGGATCGACAGGACGTAGCCTTCCTTGACGACGATGTGGTCGGAATAGCCGCCCTGCGTGGCGGTCTTCCCGTCGGCTTCGACGCTGTTGTAGGTCTGCACCAGACCCGGCATGTACTGCTCGTTGTCGAGGTCGCGGCTGGCGCAGCCGACGCAGCTATCGACGAAGCAGCCGACACCGACCTTGTCGCCCACCTTGAACTTGGTGACGTCCGAACCGACGGCGGTGACGACGCCGACGATCTCGTGGCCGGGGACGATCGGATAGACGGCGTTCTTCCATTCGTTGCGGACGGTGTGGATGTCGGAATGGCAGACGCCGCAATACTGGATCGAGATCGCCACGTCGTCGGCGTTCGGCTCGCGCCGTTCGAAGGTAAAGGGTGCCAGCGGTTTCGACGCGTCAGTGGCGGCATAGCCTCGTGCAAGTGCCATGGGACAGCTCCGTTCTTTGATGGTTGGGAAGGGCGGTGAGACAACGCTTATGCACCGGAAGAGTTGCCGGGTGGTAGTTCGATGCAACTTGGTTCTTGCACGATCCTCCGAGATTGCGAACTCGGGTGCGCAGCCGGCGGATGCCGCCGCATCGCGCTGCTCCCGTTCGGGATCGTGGCGCAAGAATCCGCTTGACGGCGGACACCGGGTTCAGCATAACAGCATCAAGAACCGTACCGTACGGTACTTTTGTTGGAGTGGTTGCCTTGATCGCTGACGCGAGCCAGATGCCGGAGTTTACACCGCGACAGAACGAGGTTCTGGAGCAGGCGCTTCGCCTGCTGGTGGAAGGCGGCGACAGGGCGCTGACGACGTCGGGACTGGCACGGGCGGCCAACTGCTCGAAGGAAAGCCTTTACAAGTGGTTCGGTGACCGCGACGGGCTGCTGGCGGCGATGATCGCGCATCAGGCCAGCAAGGTGCGCACGCTGGAACGGAGCAAGGAGCGCCTGACGGCGGAAAACCTGCGCGAGCATCTGGAGACTTTCGCGCGGGACCTGATCGAGGTTCTTTCGGGCGACATCTCTCTGGCGCTCAACCGTCTGGCGATCGGGCAGTCGAGCCGCGACGGGTCGAAGCTCGGCAAGCTTCTGGTGGAGCACGGCCGTCGGCAGATCGACCGGCGCGCGGTCGCGCTGATGGACACGGCAAAGCGCGCGGGCCTCTTGCGCTTCGACGATGCGGATGCCGCCTATCACACGCTTTACGGCCTTGCCGTCTCCGACCTGCATGTCCGCATGCTGCTCGGAGAGCCGGGGCTGAAAGACACGGCGCGCCAGGCGGAGAGGGCGGTGTCCGCCTTTCTCGCGCTCTACGGCGTGCGACAGGAATCGGGGGAGGCGCTGCGCCTCTCTTCGGGACGTTAAAGACCAGCAACAGCAAAAACGCATAGGGAAGGACCAAACGATGCGCGTATATTATGATCGCGATGCCGATCTCAACCTGATCAAGTCCAAGAAGGTCGCCATCATCGGCTACGGCTCCCAGGGGCGCGCGCATGCGCTGAACCTGAAGGATTCCGGAGCGCAGAACGTGGCGATCGCCCTGAAGGCCGGATCGCCGACGGCCAAGAAGGCCGAAGCCGACGGCTTCAGGGTGATGACCGTTGCCGAAGCGGCCGGCTGGGCCGACCTGATGATGATGGCGACGCCGGACGAACTGCAGGCCGACATCTACAAGTCCGAGATCGCTCCGAACATCCGCGACGGCGTGGCGATCGCCTTCGCCCACGGCCTCAACATCCACTTCGGCCTGATCGAGCCGAAGGCCTCCGTCGACATCGTGATGATCGCACCGAAGGGCCCTGGCCACACGGTTCGCGGCGAATACCAGAAGGGCGGCGGCGTGCCGTGCCTGGTCGCCGTCCACCAGAATGCCTCCGGCAATGCGCTCGAGCTCGCGCTCTCCTACGCCTGCGGCGTCGGCGGCGGCCGTTCGGGCATCATCGAGACCAATTTCCGCGAAGAATGCGAAACCGACCTGTTCGGCGAGCAGGTCGTCCTCTGCGGCGGTCTGGTCGAGCTGATCCGTGCCGGATTCGAAACGCTTGTCGAGGCCGGTTATGCACCGGAAATGGCCTATTTCGAGTGCCTGCACGAAGTGAAGCTGATCGTCGACCTGATCTATGAAGGCGGTATCGCCAACATGAACTATTCGATCTCGAACACAGCCGAATACGGCGAGTATGTCAGCGGTCCGCGCATCCTGCCTTATGACGAGACCAAGGCGAAGATGAAAGCGGTTCTGACCGACATCCAGAACGGCAAATTCGTGCGTGACTTCATGCTTGAAAACGCTGTCGGCCAGCCGTCGTTCAAAGCGACCCGTCGCATCAACGACGAGCATCAGATCGAAGCCACCGGCGCGAAACTGCGCGGCATGATGCCGTGGATCTCTGCCGGCAAGCTGGTCGATCAGGAAAAGAACTAAGCGGGCGTGGGGTTCACCCACCCTAGGTTTGTTCGACCTGTCGTGACGTAAATCGGATTGACCCCGGCAGAGTGCCGGGGTCTTTTCATTCCACCCCTGAAGAAAGCCGCACAAATGCCTGAGATAACCGGAAAAAGCTGGGCCATGGTGGGCGCCCTCGGGTTGGTCTGGGGCGCAACATTCCTGGTAATGTCGGTGGCCCTTGAGGGGATCACGCCGTTCTGGCTTGCGGCGGCGCGTATTGGCTTTGCAACCCTGTTGATGCTGGCAATCTGGGGGCTGCGTGACTTTAAGTTGTTCGAGGAACCGCTTGGAAACGCTAACATCTTCAACCTTCTGGTCATCGGCGCCCTGAGCAGCGCGGTGCCCTTCATGTTGCTCAGCTGGGGGCTTCAATCGGTGACGTCTGGCTTTGCCGGGGTCTCGATGGCGGCGGTGGCTCTGATGGTCTTGCCGCTGGCGCATTTCATGGTGCCGGGCGAGCGCCTTAACCTGCGCAAGGTGATCGGCTTTGTCATCGGCTTTGTCGGCGTCGTGCTGCTGATCGGCGGGCAGGCCTTTGAAACCACCGGCAACGTGATGGAACCGCTTGGCCGCCTGGCCTGTCTTGGGGCGGCGGGGTGCTATGCGCTAAGCTCGGTTCAGATGCGCAGCCTGCCCAAGGTCGATCCGATCGGATTGAATGCGGTGACCCTGTTGATCGGGGCGGTGATCGTGATCGCCGCGGCCTTTTGGGTCGAGGGCGCGCCGCCCGCGACCGATCGCAAGACGTTCTATGTGCTGATCTTTCTGGGCTTGGTGCCAACGGCGGGGGCAAGCCTTTTGCGGGTGCTGGTGATCCGCTCGGCGGGGCCGGTGTTCATGTCACTGGTAAATTACCAGGTGCCGGTCTGGTCGGTGGCCCTTGGCGCCCTGATACTGTCAGAGCCGTTGCCGCCAAGCCTTTTGATGGCGCTGTCACTGATCCTCTGCGGGGTCGCACTTAGCCAATACGGCGCGCTTCGGCGGTTATTCGGGCGCGGCTGAGGCGCCATAGGTCGCCGCCTGCCAGAGTTTCAGCGCGGCACGGGTTTCGGCCACGTCATGCACGCGCAGCATCTGCACGCCCTGCGCCACGCCGCAAAGCGCCACCGCCAAAGAACCGGGCACGCGGTCGGCGGCAAGCGGGGTCTGGCTCAGGTCGCCGATAAAGCGCTTGCGCGACGCCCCAAGCAGGATCGGACAGCCAAGCGCGTGAAACAGCGACAGGTTTTGCAGCAGGGCAAGGTTATGCGCCTGCGTCTTGCCAAAGCCGATGCCCGGATCGGTCATGATCATCGCGCGGGCGATGCCGGTGCTTTCAAGCGCGTCGATCCGCGCGGCAAGCCAGTCATAGACATCAAGGATCACGTTGTCATAGCGCGGGTCACGCTGCATGGTTTCGGGCGTGCCCTGGGCATGCATGATACAAACCGGCAGGCCGCTTTCCACGGCATAGGGTGCAAGGTCGGAATCATAGGTAAGCCCGGCCACATCATTGATCAGATTGGCCCCTGCGGCATGGGCGGCGCGCGCGACCGGGGCCTTGCGGGTGTCAATCGAGATAGGCGTGGCGATCTGTGCCCGGATCGCGGCAATCACCGGTGCGGTGCGCGCGATTTCATCTTCGATCGCGACGGCAGGTGCGCCGGGGCGGGTGGATTCACCGCCCACATCAATCATCGCTGCGCCCTGATCGGCCATGGCGCTTGCATGGGCGATGGCGACGGCGGGATCGAAATGCTGACCGCCGTCGGAAAAGCTGTCGGGGGTGACGTTGAGGATGCCCATGATGCGCGGTGTATCAAAGCCGATCCCGGCAAGCGGTACGCGCGGCGCACAGAGGCGATCAAGCACGTCTTGGGGCAGGTCTGCGGCGGGCATCAGGTAAGACGGCGCATCGCGGTGCAATACCTCTACCGTGTCAAACCAGCACCAGCCACCGGCAAGGCGCTGAGCGCCCGCAGGGCGGGCATGATCGGTGCGTGCGATAGGTCGGAAATAGGGCGTCGCCATGCTCAGAGTCCCGACTGTGCGATGTCCTGAAGGCCAACCACCACCGGGCAGGACTTCGGCGCGGCCCCGCCGATGACAAGCAGGTCAGAGGCCTCGACATGGCCCGCGAACCAGGCCGCGAGGGCGACCGGATCATCGGTGCCGACACCGGGCCCGTCGACCGCATCCAGCACGATTTTCGAGGGGGCCCAGACGCTGACCTGGCCGTTCTTCATGGCCCAGTCAAGTTCGGTCCGGGTGGCAACCACGACACAGCGATCATCGCGACCGGCCAGCACCCAGGCGTTCTGTTCCATCGCCAGAAGATCGACCCGACGCTGGGTCATGCGGTGGCCGGTCTGTGGCGCGCGTTCGTCAGCGCGCCCGACGCAGAGGATCACCGGTTCGGCGCGCGCGTCGAGCTGATCCAGCCAGCGCGCCAGATTGGGCGAGCGGACGGCGGCATTGCTCAGGAACACCACATGCGGGTGCGGTGTGGTGTCCGCGTGCGGGCTTGCCGGCTTGGTTGCCAGGTCATCGACCGAGCGGACGATTTCAACGCCAAGCGCGCCGGGGCCACGATCAAGCTTTTCGATGCGCACGAAGGTGCGGACCGCCTGCGGTTCAAACAGGATGCGTTCGGCGATCCGCTCGGCCAGGGTTTCCAGAAGATTGAGCCGTTCCGCAGCCAGCTCTGCGGCGATCGCCTCGGTCACCTTGTCATAGCTCAGGATGCGGTCGACATCGTCATCAACCGGGTCCGTTATGGGGCGGACCTCGACGACGACGCTGAACGAGATTCGTTGCGTGGTGCCGCGCTCGGCCTGAAAGGCGCCGATCTCGACCTCGACCACATGATCGCGCACCGAAATGCGGTCAAGCGGGCCGTCGGGCGCAGTGGCATGCGCGCGCTCGGACGGGTGTTCAAAGGCGAGGCGGATTTCATGGCTCATAGGGCGCTCCGGTTAAGGCGTACGGCAGGGCCCATCCTGCACATCCGTGGGGGTGTAGCATGGCCTAAAGCGGCAAAGAAGGCCTGATTTGCAACATTCGGCCCCTTGCTTTGTGATGCCCGACGCAAGGGGCGTCCGATCGCAACCACGGGATGTTTTCAGGCGGCGAACCCTCTATCCTAGGTTAAGTCATTGAAAGTTAGTGTATTTTTGAAGGCGTATGTGGTAGTTTAGCGGTCTCAAAGTAACATTGTTAAATATCCAGGTGACAAGTGGCGTTTGTTCCAAACGGCCGCCGCGACGGCAGGCCGTCCATTAACTGTTTCAATTTTGGGGGAAACCATGACTGACTGGAGTATTCAGGGGCAAGAGGTTGCCAATTGTAACTGCAATTTCGGATGCCCCTGCCAATTCGGGGTACTGCCCACGGATGGCAGCTGCGAGGCAGCGGTAGTTTATGACATCAAGAAAGGCCACCATGGCAACACAAACCTGGATGGCCTGCGGGCCGCGGCCGTGTACAAATGGCCCGGCGCCATTCACGAAGGCGACGGCGAGATGCAGTTGATCATCGACGAGCGCGCCGATGACGCGCAACGCTTGGCGCTTGAAAAGATCATGACCGGGCAGGACACGAAAGAGATGGCCACGATGTGGTTTGTCTTTAGTGCAATGTGCCCGACCAAGCATGACACTCTGACTGCGCCGATCTCGAGTAAGATGGATCTCGAAGAGCGCAAGGCGCAGGTCTCTGTTGACGGTGTATTCGAACTGGCGGCCAAGCCGATTCCGCATATCCTGACCGGCGAGCCGCACAGGATTTCGATCAACCTGCCGCATGGCTTTGAGTTTGCCACGGCAGAGCTGGCGAGCGGCGCGACAAAAACCCTGGGAGGCGCGATTGATCTGCCGAAGAACAATGGCACCCATGCGCATTTTGCCAGTCTGCATCTGACCGGCGAGGGCGTCGTCAGGGCGTGAGCGGGCGATGAGCCCAAAAGACATGACCCCGGGACCGGTTGAGCGGCTTTTGCGCCGGGACCGATCCATTGTCCTGGTTGCCGTGGCAGTGATCGTCGCCCTGGCCGGGGCATATACCGTCATGGGGGTCGGCATGGATATGTCGGCACTGGACGTGACGCGGATGGCGCCGGGGGCAGGGGCAGGCAAGGCGATGCCGATGGGGATGGCATGGTCACTGTCGCATGGCCTGCTCGTGTTCTTCATGTGGTGGGTGATGATGATTGCCATGATGACGCCAAGCGCAGCGCCTGCCTTGTTGTTATATGCAGCCGTCAAACGCCTTGGCACGGAACGGGTGCAGGCAACTGCCCTGACCTTGTGGTTCCTGCTGGGCTATCTGTTTGTATGGGCGGCGTTCAGCCTTCTGGCGACGGGCCTGCAATGGGCCCTGGGGCAAATCGGATTGATGAATGACGGGCTGATGCGGCTGAACTCGCGCCTGAGCGCGGGGGGGATCCTTTTGATGGCCGGCCTCTTTCAGTTCTCGGGCCTCAAGGATGCCTGTCTGAGCCATTGCCAGTCACCGGCGAAATTTCTCACGACCCATAATCGGCCGGGGCGGGGAGGGGCGTTAAGATTGGGCGCGTATCATGGGGTCTATTGCCTGGGATGTTGTTGGGCGCTGATGGCGCTGTTGTTCGTGGGCGGTATCATGAACCTGTGGTGGATTGTCGGGCTGGCGTTCTATGTGCTGGCGGAAAAGACCTTGCCGCATAGCCGTTGGCTGACGCGGGGGACGGGGGCGTTGCTTTTGGGGGCTGGCGGGTATTTCGCGCTGACGGGGCTATAGCGCATGGCCGCGCGTCGGTCTTATCTGCCCTGAAATGCAACAGGCCCCGGAGTGTTCCGGGGCCTGTCCTATGTTTTTATGTCAGCCGGGGCTTAGTGGGCCGCGGCCTTGTCCCAGTCTTCGCGCTTGGGAAGCTGCTCGAACGTATGTTCGGGCGGCGGCGAGGGCAGGGTCCATTCCAGCGTATCGGCGTATTCGTTCCAATAGTTGTTCTCGGTGATCTTGGCGCCACGCATCAGCGTGTAGATCACGAGGCCAAAGAAGAACACGAAGCTGGCGAAGGAGATGAACGCACCGACCGACGACCAGTAGTTCCAGAAGGCGAAGGCCTCGGGATAGTCGATATAGCGGCGCGGCATGCCCTGGCGGCCAAGGAAGTGCTGCGGGAAGAAAGTGAGGTTCGCACCGATGAACATTGCCCAGAAGTGCAGCTTGCCGGCCCATTCCGGAATCATCCGCCCGGTCATCTTGCCGAAGTAGAAATAGATGCCGGCAAAGATCGCGAAGACGGCGCCAAGGCTCATTACATAGTGGAAGTGCGCGATCACGTAATAGGTGTCGTGATAGGCCCGGTCCACAGCCGCCTGGCTAAGGACAATGCCGGTCACGCCGCCAACGGTGAACAGGAACAGGAAGCCGAACGCCCAGAGCATCGGCGTCTTGAACTCGATCGAGCCGCCCCACATGGTGGCGATCCAGCTGAACACCTTCACGCCGGTTGGCACCGCGATCACCATCGTGGCCAGCATGAAATAGGACTGCTGGGTCAGCGACATGCCGACGGTGTACATGTGGTGCGCCCAGACGACGAAGCCGAGAACACCGATCGCGATCAGCGCCCAGACCATCGGCAGGTAGCCAAAGATCGGCTTGCGCGAGAAGGTGGCGATCACGTGGCTGATGATGCCAAAGCCCGGAAGGATGATGATATACACTTCGGGGTGACCAAAGAACCACAGGATGTGCTGATAGAGGATCGGGTCGCCGCCCCCCGCAGGATCAAAGAAGGTGGTGCCAAAGTTGCGGTCGGTCAGCAGCATGGTGATGGCGCCCGCCAGAACCGGCAGCGACAGCAGGATCAGCCAGGCTGTGACGAAGATCGACCATGCAAACAGCGGAACCTTGAACAGGGTCATGCCAGGTGCACGCATGTTCAGGAAGGTGGTGATCATGTTGATCGCGCCCAGGATCGAGCTTGCGCCCGAAACGTGCACGGCAAAAATCGCCAGATCCATCGACATGCCGCCCTCGTTGACCGACAGCGGCGGGTAAAGAACCCAGCCCACGCCCGAGCCAAGCTGACCGTTGCCGCCCGGCGCCAGAAGCGAGGCCACACCAAGCGAGGTACCTGCAACATAAAGCCAGAAGGACAGGTTGTTCATCCGCGGGAACGCCATGTCCGGCGCGCCGATTTGCAGCGGCATGAAGTAGTTGCCGAAGCCGCCGAAAAGCGCGGGGATAACAACGAAGAACATCATCAAAACACCATGATAGGTGATCATGACGTTCCAGAGGTGGCCGTTTGGCGTACAATCCGCCGTTGCCTGAGCGATGAAACGTGCGCCTTCAAGGCACATGTATTGAACGCCCGGCTCCATGAGTTCCATCCGCATGTAGACGGTGAAAAGAACCGAAATCAGGCCGACGATTGCCGAAACGACCAGGTAAAGGATACCGATATCCTTGTGGTTCGTGGACATGAACCAACGGGTAAAAAACCCGCGCTGATCTTCGTGCTCGTGGCCGTGAATGGCTGCATCTGCCATTGTTTGCCTCCTGCTGGTGTGTTGCTAGGCGCGGGGTGAGAGCCGTTCTCACACGCCTGTGATCCCTATTGGTTTTAAAGCGGATGCCCGGGCGCGGCAATGCGCGAATTTGATCCAAATCAAAGAATTTTGTCGCACCCCCTTGCGGATAGCGGGGCAAGCCCCGTCACGCATTGAAATGGCGCGACCCGGCAAAAGCCTATCCTATGTGCAAAAGCATGACGTCGGGGGCAGGGGCGCACCGGCGGCGTGGTTGTCGCGTCTCGCGGGCTTGGGCGCCGGACATGAAAGCGCCGCGCAAAGGTGGCTCTGCGCGGCGTTTCCGATGGTGTCCAGGGCGTCGCTTATTCCGAGAAGGTCGCCAGATAGGCCGCCACATCCTCGGCGCCTTTCCTGAGTTTGAAGGTCATTTTGGAGCGGCTGCCAAGGTAATCGCTGGGGTCTGTGATGAACGCGGCAAGCTCTGCCTCGTCCCAGACAAGTCCTTCTTCGCCCTTTGCGGCGAGACCGTCGGAGTATTTGAACCCCTCGTCAGAGCCCGCAGTGCGGCCGACGACGCCATAAAGATTGGGGCCGGTCTTGCCGCCTTTCACGATCGTTTCGCTATCGGATGCGATCATGTGGCAGGCTTTGCATTTTCTGAATTCTTTCTCGCCCTTGGCGGCGTCGCCCTCGGCAAGCGCGGGAAGGCCTAGCGCAATGAGCGTGGCGGAAGCTGCAAGAATGGTCTTCATAAGGTACCTCATTAGCATGTTGGTCCGTGCGTCTGGCCATAACCATAGCCCGGCCCTGAGGGCTTGCAACCTTGAAGTTTGCATCGGCGGCGCGCCGCCCCCTCAAAAGGTCCGGGCAAAGCAGCGGCGTAACGCCACATCCAGATCGTCCATACCCACCGGAAGGCCCAGATCGACAAGACTTGTCACGCCGTGTTCGGTGATTCCACAGGGCACGATGCCGCTGAAATGCTCCAGATCAGGTTCAACATTGATCGAGATGCCATGAAAGCTGATCCATTTGCGCAGGCGGATGCCGATGGCGGCGATCTTGTCTTCGGCGGGCTGCCCGGCGGCGGTCAGCGGCTTGTCGTCGCGCGTCACCCAGACCCCGACGCGCCCCTCGCGGATTTCGCCGGTGACGTTGAATTCGGCGAGGGTTGCGATCACCCATGCCTCAAGCTGCTGCACGAAGCGGCGCACATCACGCCCGCGCTTGCCCGCATCAAGCATCACATAGACCACGCGTTGTCCGGGCCCATGATAGGTATACTGCCCGCCGCGCCTGGACGGGTAGACCGGAAACCGGTCCGGATCGGTCAGATCAGCGGGCTTGGCCGACGTGCCGGCTGTGTAAAGCGGCGGATGTTCCAACAGCCAGATCGCCTCGGGCGCTTCGCCCCTGGCGATTCGCTCGGCCCGGTCTTCCATCGCGGCAACCGCTGAAAGATAGGGGACAAGCCCTTCCGAGCGGTGCCATTCAACGCCGGTTTTATCAATTGTGATTGGTGTTTTAAGGGGCAATGCGAGACTCTGCTCATGTCCGGCGGGGGAGTTATGCTATCATCGAATAAAGTCTTGTCGAGCCAGATTAAAGGAGATGGGAGATGTTTACAAAGCGATTTGTGATGAGCGCTGTGGCGGCCAGCATGGTTGCGATGCCCGGAACGCGTGCGGCTGCGGATTTCGCCGATGGCCTGGTTGGGGGCCTTGTCGGCGGCGCGGTAAGTGGCGTCATCGTGAACGAAAGCGCCAAGGCGCGGGAACGCAAGCGCGCGACCACCACAGCCCCTCGCACGATCTATCGGGCGCCGGTCGATTCGGTGAGCCGTCAACAGGTGCGTGAAGAACAGACCTCGCTCAATTACTTCGGCTTCCCAGCGGGCACGCCGGATGGCATCCGCGGGCGCAACACGCGCAATGCCGTGTCCCAGTTTCAGGCGCATATGGGCTATCCGGTGACGGGATATCTTGCCGATTATGAACGTCAGTTTCTGATCAGTTCCTATTACCGGGCGCAAAGCAGTGGGGCCACCACCGCACAGTTGATCGCGCAACGCGGCCAGGGCACGCGCGGGTTGCTGCATGCCTATCGTGACGAGGCCGTCGGCGCGCCGCAAACCTTTACCGCGGCTCCTGCTGTCACCAACCCCGCGGCGCAGGCCCCCGCGATGGCGGCGGTTCCGGACGAGGCACAGGCGGCACAGCCTGAAACGGGGTTGGCCTCGCTGCCGAATCTGATGGCGTCCGGCGGCGATGGCCCGTCGCTGGCCTCGCATTGCAATCAGATCAGCTTGCTGACCAATTCGAACGGCGGCTTCGTTACCGAGGCCTCGCTGACCGATCCACGCTTTGCGTTGAACGAACAGTTCTGCCTGGCCCGGACCTATGCGATTGCCGAGGGTGAAACCATGGCGGCGGGCCTCAAGGGGGTGTCTGCCGCACAACTTGAAGACCAGTGCCGCGCCTTTGGTCCGGCAATGCGTGATCACGTGGCGGCCCTGTCGTTGAATACGAAAGACGAGGTCGTGCGCGAGGTTCGTGGATTCGTTTTGCAATCCGGCCAGTCACCGGCGCAGCTATCAGGGACGGCCAAGATCTGTTTGTCGGTGGGATACCGGATCGACAATATGAACGTCGCGCTCGGCTCGGCCCTGTTGCTGACGGCGCTTGGCGAAGAGGTTTACGCCGAATTGATGGGCCACCACCTGAGCGAAGGCTTTGGCACGACGCGGCGCCCGGATCTGGCACTGGCATGGTACAGGGGCGCGGTCGAGGCCGTGGAGCGTGGCGCAGAGCCTGCATTTGCACCTGGAAATACAGAGCGCACGGGTCTTATCCGCAAGGCGGCATTCCCCGCGGATGGGGCAAATGACGCGGGCGGATCGCAGGCTGTCCAACCGGCTTCGGCGCTGCCGACCTTTACGCTGGAATGAGGCAAATCCCTCTGGAATGAAAAACTGTGGGGGCAATGTGTTTTGCCCCTTCACAAGCCCCGCCAGTTTGCTTATACGGCGCGAACCTACCTGATCACGTGCGGTCGTGGCGGAATGGTAGACGCGCAGCGTTGAGGTCGCTGTGGGGTAACACCCGTGAGAGTTCGAGTCTCTCCGACCGCACCACTTCAGGACGGCCTGTCGCCCTTCGCGACAGCGGGCCGGACAGGCACCGGGGCGATCAGCCCCGGAATTTTCCCAGACAGAACAGAGACTTGTGCGCCTCAGGCGCTCATCGCGTCTTGCTTGCGGTCTTCAAGCACCATTTGCGATAGTTTTTCACCGATCATGATCGCGGGCGCATTGGTGTTGCCCGACACGATTTCCGGCATGATCGAGCAATCCGCCACCCGAAGACCGGTCACGCCGTGCACGCGCAGGCGTTCGTCAACCACCGCATCCGGGCCCTGACCCATCTTGCAGGTGCCGGTCGGGTGATAGATCGTCGTCGAGAAATTGCGCGCCCAGTCAAGCGTGCCTGCGTCATCGTCAAGCTCAAGGCTGGCGTCGGGGCGGAATTCGGATGAAATCATCCCGCTCAGCGGGGCATGTTTGGCAATCCGGCGGGCAATCTTGATGCCCTCGACAATGGTGCGGCAATCGGTGTCGGTCGCAAGATAGTTGGGATGAATCTTGGGATAGACACGCGGATCACCCGAGGCGAGGCGGATCTGTCCCCGGCTCTCGGGGCGCAGCTGACAGACCGACATCGTAAAGGCCGAAAACGGATGCACGCCCTCGCCGGGGCTGTCGGCGGACCAGGGCTGAACGTGGAACTGGATGTCGGGGGTGTCGACATGATCGCCGGTGCGCATGAAACCGGTGGCAAGGCTTGCGGCCATCGCCATCGGCCCCGAGCGCGACATCGCATATTTCAACGCGATCCGTGCCTTGTTGAACAGGCTGCGGACCTCGTCATTCAAAGTCGCCTGGTTGCATTTGAACACAAGCCGCGCCTGCAAATGGTCCTGAAGGTTCTGGCCCACGCCGGGAAGATCATGGCGCACGGTGATGCCGTGCTCGGCCAGGTGATCGGCGGGCCCAAGCCCCGACACCATGAGGATTTGCGGCGAATTGATCGCACCGGCCGAGAGAATCACCTCTTGGCGGGCAGTGATCTTATGCTCTGCACCGGCCCGATCACGATAGACAAGGCCGGTAACGCGGCGCCCCTCGAAGGTAAGTTCCTTGACCTGTGCACGGGTGAGAATGGTGAGGTTTTCGCGTTTGCGGGCAGGGTTTAGAAAGGCCACCGCCGAAGAACAGCGAAAGCCGTTGCGCGTGGTGAGCTGGAAATACCCGACGCCCTCCTGGCTCGCGCCGTTGTAATCGGGATTGAACGGATAGCCTGCCGCCTGCGCCGCCTTGACCCAGGCATCGCAGATCGGGCGGCTGATGCGCATGTTGGACACCGACAGGTTGCCGCCGGTGCCGTGAAACTCGTCGGCACCGCGTTCCTGATCTTCGGAGCGTTTGAACAGTGGCAGAACGTCATCCCATCCCCAGCCGCGATTGCCCATCTGTTGCCAGCGGTCATAATCCTGCGGCTGTCCGCGCACGTAGAGCAGCCCGTTCAAAGAGGACGACCCGCCAAGCACCTTGCCGCGCGGCCAGTCAAGCGCGCGCCCGTTCAGGCCGGGGTCGGGTTCGGTTTTGTAGCACCAGTCAACCTTGGGGTCGTGCATGGTCTTGAAATAGCCGACCGGGATATGGATCCACGGATTGAGATCGCGCCCGCCTGCCTCAAGCAGAATCACCCGCACGCTTGGGTCGGCGCTTAGTCGATTGGCGATCACACAGCCCGCTGATCCGGCCCCGACGACGATATAATCCGCTTGCAAAACGCGCCCCTCCTGAAAGTTGTTGAAAAAAAGTCTATGCAGATTGCAAGAATTATACTAGCATTTTTTGATACCAAGAGTCTCAAAAATGGAATTCAGGGAGGAATGACCATGGGAATTACAGATAAAATGGGGCAGATTTCGCGGCGGGACCTGTTCCGCATCGCGGGGCGCTATGGCATGAGCTCGACCTTGCTTGCCGCCGGAAGCTTTGGCGGAGCAATGAGCCTTGCCAACCTGGCGAGCGCGGCCGAATCGACTTATGAGCGGCGCTTTTCCAAGCCCGCCAAGCATACACTGAAATTCGGCGCAGCGGGGTTTAATGCCCGCAACCTTCTGATCGAGCGGGCAGGGGCACTGGAATTCGCCCGTGATCTCGAGTCGCGTACAGATGGCGAAATCCGCATCGAATTCATCGGCGACAACCAGATTTGCGGTCAGCTGTCCTGCGTTGAAAAGACCCAGCAGGGCATCGTCGACATCTATGCCGCCTCGACCCAGAACTCGGCAGGTGGTGCGCCCTATCTCAATGTGCTCGACTATGCTTTCATGTTCCCGGGCCGCGCGTCGCAGTACCATTTCCTTTATCATCCCAAGAGCCAGGAAGTTCTGCGCGACCCGCTGGAAAAGCGCCACGGTCTGAAGTTCCTCTTCAGCCATTGCGAATTGCGCGGCATTCAGCTTGGCCTGAGCTGGGAAGACAAGCCGACCGTGACCAAGCTTGAACAGCTGTTTGGCACCAAGAACCGCGTTACCGGCACACAGCTTGGCCGAATCGCAATGCAGGCGCTGAACCTCAACCCGGTGCCGGTGGCTTGGGAAGAAACCCTTGACGGCCTCAAGCAGGGCCTGATTGACGGGGCCGAAACATGGGCCTCTGCCGTGGCATATGCCAACATGTCCCCGGTGGTCAGCCAATGCGTCGATCTGCGGTTCTTCTGCGGGACCGAGCATACCTCGATGAACGCTTCGGTGTTCGACGGGCTGGAGGGGTATCTTCAGGATGCGGTCATGGAATCGGCCTATTGGGCCCAGGTCCATGTGCAGGCGGCAAACGAGGCGGCACTTGTCAAAACGGTCGGTTTCAGCGACCCGCAACTGCCCGGCACGATCTTTGCCGAGAACAACGTGCGCAACGCCTTCCTCGCCGACGATCAGATCAAGATGGCCGAGGAAATGTGCAGCCCCGAGTTCCAGCCCCAGCTCTGGACGGAATGGCGCGACCGGTTGAACAAATGGTCGGGTGGTCTTGATACCTATCAGGAAATCTATGACGTCGCCCGCGAAGTCCCCGCCGACATGCTGCCCGAAAATGTCGAGCCGCGCCGGTGGTGGAAAGGCTAAGCCACATCCGATAATGTCAAAAAGGGCTGGTGCGGGATACCCGCGCCGGCCCAGACTTGCGGCCACGCGTGCCACAGCCAAAAGGAATGAAACGGATGTCCATCATGTCCGAAGCCTGGGCCATCATCCCGGCTTTTGCCAGCAACGATTCTTGGGAGATAAACCAGGCCCTGCGGACCACGGGGGCCTGGCTGTTTGGCGGCACCCTGCTTTTGCTGGGGTCGGCGCTTGTGCTCTGGCTCTACAAGCTGGTGCCGTTTCTCGACAAGCACCTGGAACGCTCGATCATGGTCTATAGCTATCTTCTGATCGCCGCGATCATCTTTGTCGAAGTGTTCCGCCGCTTTGCCCTTAATCAACAGGTGCCCTGGTCGACCACGGTGCCGCCGCTGCTGTTCATGATCATGGCCTGGTATGGCTGTGCCTACAACGTGCGGCTGCGCACCCATCTCAGCTTTGCCGAGTTTCGGGTAATGATGCCGCGGATCGGTCAGATGGCCTGTCTCGTGCTTGATTCGATGCTCTGGTACGGGTTCTGCGTGATCGTCTTTACCGCGACGATGCGGGTGACCGCCCTGTCCGCGACGAATTTCCAGATCGTGGGCGGCACCGACAATATCATGCTGTGGTGGTTCCTGATCACCATTCCGGTGGCCTTCGTGCTGATGGGCGCGCGAGTGCTTGAAAATCTGATGGATGACATCGCCAATTACAAATCGGGTGAGCCGCTGATCAAGCAGGCCATCATCGGGGAGGAACCGGCATGACCGACGGTACATGGGTCACATTGATCTCGGTCGGGGTCACATTCTTTTTCATGATGGGCGTGCCGGTGTTCCTGGTGATTGCCTATTGGGTGATCGGCTGTTCCTTTGTCCTCGGGCTGACGCTCGATAACATGGGGGCCGAATTGCTGAACGTCTTCAACAAGGGGTTTGCCCTTCTGGCGATGCCGCTTTTCATTCTCACGGGCGACCTGATCAACAAGTCGGGCATCGCGCGGCGGCTTTCGGATTTTGCCTATGCCTGCCTTGGCTGGATGCGGGGCGGGCTTGCGATGGCGGCGCTTGGCGCTTGCGGGCTTTTCGCCGCGATCTCGGGGTCCAACAGCGCCACAACGGCGACCATCGGTTCCATGCTGCATCCTGAAATGGTCAAGGGCGGCTATGACGAACGCTTTTCCGCGGCCACGGCGGCGGCGGGCGGCACGGTGGGGATCATCATCCCGCCCTCGATCATCTTCATCGTCTACGGGTTCCTGATGAACCTGCCGATTTCCGAGCTGTTCGTGGCCGGTATCCTGCCCGGTGCCATGATGGTGGTCGGGATGCAGTTCGCCTGTTGGGTGATCTGCCGGATCAACGGCTGGGGCCACCTTATCCCGCTGCAACTGAACCGGGTTCTCAAGACCGCCTTTGGCGCATGGCTTGGGTTTTTCGCCATCGGGCTCGTGCTTTGGGGCATCTACACGGGCAAGTTTTCCCCCACCGAGGCGGCCGGCGTGACCGTGGGCTTTTGCGTCATCGCAGGGCTGGTCAGCTATCCCCTCAACAACTTGATGCGCGCTCAGCGCGATCTTCCCGCGACCGAGCGGTCCTTTGCGGGAATGCTGGTGGTTGATGGCTTCCGGGTGCGCGACATTCCGTCGATTGTCGTCCGCTCGGCGCAGATCTCGGGCATCCTTGCGCCGCTGATTGCGATCTCCGTGGTGATGCAGCAAATCCTTTCGCTGCTTGGCGCGCAGGCGGTGATCGGCGATTTCGTGACCTCGATGGGCGGCTATCACGCGGTGTTGTTCACCTCGATGGTGATCGTGTTCTTTTCCGGCATGGTCCTTGAAAGCCTGCCGGTCACCATCATCCTTGCCCCCATTCTGGCGCCGATTGCGGCCTCTGTCGGGATTGATCCGATCCACTTTTCGGTGATCTTCCTGGTCGGTGCCTCGATCGGGTTCATCACCCCGCCTTATGGCCTGAACCTTTATGTCGCATCGGGCGTGACGGGCGTTCCTTATTTCAGATTGCTTCGCTATACGGTGCCCTATCTTATCGTATTGATAGCCGTGTGGATCCTGGTGGCATTGGTGCCGTTCTTCTCGACTGTGCTATTGCCACAACATTGATGGAAGGCTGGGCATGGAGGGCGACAAACACGATACCATCCCGACGAACCTGAGATTGCTGCTCGTGATCGAAGAGATGGCGCGTGCCGGAGTCCCGTTGACCCCGACCGAGGTGAACGCAAAGCTTGGCCTGCCCAAGCCGACCATTCACCGGCTGTTCATGACGCTCGAGGAAGAAGGCTTTGTGCAGCGCGACCTCGACGGGCGAAGCTATTCTCCGGGGCCGCGCCTGCGCACGATGGCGGGGGGGATTCTGTCCTCGCTCAGGATCAGAACCGCCCGTCAGGCGATCCTGCAAAAGCTGAGCCGAGAGATTGGCGAGACCTGCAATATCGCGCTGCCGGACCGCGATGCGATGGTCTATGTCGAACGGATCGAGACCGAATGGCCGCTGCGCATCCAGCTTCAGGTTGGCACGCGGGTGCCGTTCTATTGCACCGCCAGCGGCAAGATGTACCTGAGTTCACTGGTGCCTTCGCATCTCAAGCGCTATCTGGCGGCGACCGATCTTGTCGCCAGAACGCCCAACACGATCACCGATATCGACATGCTTCTGGACGAGGTGGAAACGATAAGAAAGCAGGGCTATTCGCTGGACCGCGAGGAATTCCTGACCGACATGATCGCAATTGCGGTGCCGCTTCTGGATACGAATGACCGGCTGATTGCCACCTTGTCGTTCCACGCCCCGACGCAACGCTTTGATATCGCCCGCGCGCTTGAATACCGCGAGGCGATGCATGCCGCCGGAAGAGAGCTGTCGGCGCTGATCACCTGAACGGGGCAGGGGCCGCGCTAGGAAATCTCGGGAAAACTCTCCCAGATCAGGCGGCCGGTCTCGTCCAGTTTCTCGGGCGAACAAAACAGCGAGATCGTCATCCGCGCCTGCCAGTCGCGCCCGCCCACACGCACAAGTCGCCCGCTTGCCAGTTCCTGCGTGACCGAGCTTTCGGGAAGCCAGGCCACCCCGCTGCCGCCAAGGGCGCGCCGCTTGAGAGCCTCGGCAAGCGCATCCCTGTAGCGCTGCACGAGCGACGTGGTCCGACCGCCGATGATCTGATCGACGACTGTGCCCAGAAAGGTGTTGGGGTCATAGGACAGATAGGGGATGTCCTGCCCGGTCTTGCCCGGCAGATACCAGCCCTTGCGGGTGGCGACACCGGCCTCGGCCACCGGCAGCAATATCTCGCGCCCGATATCCTTGCGCACGAATTGTGTCTCGTCCATCACCGGCGCCACGTCCTGATGGCGGTAATACATGAGGAACTCGCATGACCCTTCGGCAAGCAACTGGCAACAGGTTGAAAGGCTGTCGGAAATTACCCGCGTGCGCAACTCGGGGTGTGCCGCCTCAAGTGCGCCAAGGCGCGGCGACAGGAAATTGAGCGAAATCGCGTGCAGCACCGCAAAGCGCTGAAAGCGGGCGTCGGAACTGGCGGCCTGACGGATCGCCTGACGCGCCTCGGTCAGCTGCGCGATGGTGTCCTGGGCAATCGGCAGAAACGCCTCTCCGCCCGATGACAGGCGCACCGGATAGGTCGCGCGATCAATCAGCGGCTCGCCAAGCCAGTTTTCCAGCGATTTGATCCGGCGGCTGAAGGCGGATTGGGTGATGTTTCTCTCTTCCGCGGCGCGGGTGAAATTCAATGTGCGCCCGAGACAGACAAAATCCCGCAACCAGTTGATATCCATCGCCCATCCCCCGCTTTCAAAGCACAGAATGGGGTGGTTTCTGAAATCATGCAAGATTGGAATAGTTCCAGACCATGTTTGAATTGGCATTTTGACGCCGCACTTGCCTAGGCTTGAGACATGAAAACAAGGCCGGACCAACGGCCAGTTCCCACTTCTCAACCCAACAGGAGAGACACATGACACTTACAAGCAAAGCGCTGGCCCCCATCGTTGCCGCCGCACTCGCGAGCACCGCGCTACCCGCTACGGCGGAAACCGTGATCCGTCTGTCGACCTATGTGAACGAGGCCGATATCCGCTACGATGGTTTCGTGCATTTTGCCGAACTGGTCAGTGAAAAGACCGGCGGCAGCGTCAAGGTTGAAATCTTCCCCTCTGCCACGCTGCATGGCTGGTCCGAAGGGGTTGACGCGGTTCAGGGCGGTGTCTCCGACATGAGCTGGATTCCCGCCGACGAGCGCTTGCCGTGCTATCGCGTGACCTCGCTTTACCCGGTGGCGATTGATCTTGAAAATCAGGTCGCGCTTGACGCGGGTTATGCCGCGCTGGTCAAGGACGAGGCGGCCAAGGTCAATCTCGTGCCGGTCTTCAACTCGAATTATTCCTACGATCAGGAATGGTGGTTCGAGGATGGCATCGAAGATCTCGGCAAGCTTGACGGCAAGCTCGTGCGCTCGATCGGGCCGCTGGTCAGCCTGATGATCGAAACCTGGGGCGGTCAGCCGGTTTTCGTGGCCCCCAAGGAAGTGTTCCAATCGGCCGAGCGCGGCGTGGTGGACGGCATCAACATGGGCGTTGCCACCTATTCAAGCTGGAAGCTCTGGGATGTGATGCCCTATATGGTCAACGCCAACCTGTTTTACGGCAATATCAACTACATGATGAACCTCGACAAGTTCAACAGCATGAGTGCCGACGAACAGGCCGCGGTGATGGCCGCCGCCAGCGAGACCGAAACCTGGCTCAAGCCGCGCTATGAAGACTGGGTCGATCAGCGCGTTGGCAATGCGGTGATGAAGGGCGGCGGTGCCGCTGTGTCGATCCCGCAGGATCAGCGCATGGCCCTGATCGACAGCGTGCAGGGCACTTGGGACAAAGAGGTCGATGCGGCCTGTGGCGGCGATCTGGCGGGCGATATCCGCGCGCTTTTCGCCTCGCACGCGCCATAAGCCGTGCCCATTCGGCCCGTCCCTGGCAATGCCGGGGCGGGCCAATCCCGCAAAACCGGAGGCAGTCTCATGTCCCTCTCTCGCACGATCGCGCTGTTTGAGCGCGTGGTGATCTTCATGGCCGCTCTCGGGGGTGTGCTCGTCCTGATCCAGATGGTCTGGATCAGTTACGGGGTATTCACCCGCTATGCGATGAACGCGCCCGACCGGATGGTGACCGAGGCAACCGCGCTCCTGCTGTTTCCGGTGGCCTTTGCCGGGCTTGCCTATGCGCTGCGCGAAGATGCCTATCCGCGCGTGACCATGCTGACCGACAGGTTCGGGCCTGATGCGCGCAAGGGCTTTGCCCTGCTCAACATGGGGCTGATGCTGGCGGTGGGGCTGTTCTTCTCGCTGGCGGCGATCAAGGCCACCATGGGGGCGTTCAAATCCGGGGCCTCGTCGGAAATCCTGCTCTGGCCGCGCTATGCATTCTGGGCACCGGGCGCGGCGGCGCTTGTGCTGTTTTCAATCTACGCGGCATTGCGGTTCGCACGACTGGTGGTGACCCCGGCCCGCGACCTGAAATCGGAGATCTGACATGGAATGGTACGAAGTCGGCCTTGGCCTTCTGGGGCTGTTGATGCTGCTGATTGCCATCGGCCTGCCGATCCCCTTCGCACTGGCGGCGGCCTCTTTGCCGTTTCTCTGGCAAATCCAGAGTTTCCAGACCTCGCTGGTGTCGTCGCAACTCAAGCTCTGGGGCGTGTGGATCGACTATATCCTGCTGGCGGTGCCGCTTTTCGTCTTTCTTGGCGAATTGATCGGCAAGTCGCGGATCGGTCCGAACCTCTATCAGTTCCTGCATCAGGGCGTGCGCATTCGCGGCTCTGCCGCCTATGGCTCGATCGGGGCCTGTGCCGGGTTCGGCGCGGTTTGCGGCTCGTCGATGGTCGGGGCGCTGACGATTGGTGGTGTGGCCCTGCCGGAAATGCTCCGGCTTGGCTATGGCAAGCGGCTTTCGGCCGGGGTTTTGGCGGCAGGGGGTACGCTTTCGGTGCTGATCCCGCCAAGCCTGATCCTGCTGTTTTACGGCATTGTCACCGATCAGAGCATTGGCGATCTGTTCATCGCGGACGTCATTCCGGGGTTGGTCCTGGTCACGGCCTTTGTCGTCGTGGTGCTGATCTGGGGCATCCTGCGCCCGCAGGACATTCCGAACCGCGAAGACGCGATGCGCATGCCGCTGATGCAGATTTTCGCCACCGTCGGGCCGATCCTGCTGATCGGTCTGGTGATCACCGTCGCGATTTACGCCGGTATTGCCACCCCGACCGAGGCCGCCGCCGTGGCCGCCCTGTTGACCGTGGCCCTTGCCTTTGGCATCGGCGGGCTGACTTGGCTGGGATTTAAAGAGGCGCTTTTCGCGACCATGCGCACCATGGGCTATCTTGGTCTGCTGTTGTCGGCGGGGGTGCTGTTCGGGTTCGTTCTGACCTATTACCGGGTGCCGCAGCAATTCACCGAACTTTTCCTGAGCTTCGATCTGTCGCCCTATGTGGTGCTGGTCATCGTGCTGGCATTCTACATCGTGCTCGGCATGTTCCTTGAGCCGGTCTCGATGACCTTCATCACCCTTCCGACGATCTATCCGCTGATGTCGGCGGCGGGCTTCGATCTGATCTGGTTCGGCGTGGTCTATACCATCACCATGGAGATCGCGGTGCTGACGCCGCCCGTGGGCCTTAACCTCTATGTCATTCAGGGCATCGGGCGCGGGCAGGTCACCATCGGCGATGTGATCATGGGATGCCTGCCCTTTATCGGCGCGCTTGTGGCGCTGATCGCGCTTCTGATCCTCTGGCCGGAGACTGCCCTATGGCTGCCCGACCAGATGCGTTGAGCGCCGTGCCGCAGAGCTATCGGCGCGCCGGGTCGGGGCCGGCGCTGGTGCTGGTGCATGGCTATCTCGGCGGGGCCGATCAGTGGCACGACATGATCGCGCATTTCGCGCCGGGCTTTGACGTGATCGCGCCGGATCTTCCCGGCTGCGGCGGCAATGCCGATCAGCAGGGCCCGGATCGCATCGGCGATTTCGCGCGGGCGGTTCTGGCCCTTCTCGATGATCTCGACGTGACCGAGTTCACCCTTCTGGGGCACTCGATGGGTGGCATGATCGCCCAGGAACTGGCCCGGCTTGTGCCTCATCGCGTCACGCGTCTTGTGCTTTATGGCACCGGGCCGCTTGGCATGATGCCCGACCGGTTCGAGCCGATCGAGACCTCCCGCGAGCGCCTGCGCGCCGACGGGGTGGCCGAAACCATTGCCCGGATCGGCGCCACATGGTTTCGGCAGGGCAGCGCGGGGCGGGGATATGATCTTGTCGCCTCGCTTGGCCGCCGGGCCAGCACCGCCACCGCTTTGGCGGCGCTGGATGCGATGGCGCATTGGGACGGGCGCGCGGCGCTTTCCGGGCTCACCATGCCCGCGCTGGTGATATGGGGCGATGGCGACCGGTCCTATCGCTGGCCGCAGGTTCAGGCGCTCTGGGAGGGGCTGGCGGATGCGCGCCTTGCTGTGCTACCCGGCACCGCCCATGCCGCGCACCTTGAAAAGCCCATGCTGTTCAACATGCTTCTGGCCGATTTTCTGGGTGGCGATCAACCGGGCGGATGACCGCCAAGCTTTGCGGTAAGTTCATCCGCCGCTTCGGCCACCTGTTTGCCGATGGCATCAAGCCGCGTATCCGGCAGGCGCGCCGCAAGCCCCGAGACCGAGATCGCGCAGGCCGCTTCGCCCTGCGCCGACCACACCACCGCCGCCAGACAGCGCAGGCCGGTCACATGTTCCTCGTCATCCAGCGCATAGCCCTGTGCGCGGATGCGCTTGATGTCCACCATCGCCGTGGTCAGGCTCCGATGCGAGCGCTTGGTCATCGGGTGAAACCCGGTGCGGGCAACGAAGGCGGCGATATCGGCGTCCTCCCATGTGGCCAGGATCGCCTTGCCCATCCCCGAACAAAAGGCCGGTACCCGCCCGCCCGGCGGCGAAATCGCACGCATGATCTCGCGGCTTTCCACCTGGCTTATGGTCACCAGCTCGTCTTGATCGAGAATGCCAAGATTGGCGGTCTCGCGCGTGAGATCGCGCAACCGGCGCAGATAGGGCAGGGCAGGGGCCACGAAATTATGCCGCCGCCCAAAGGCCGCCCCCACGGCAAAGGCCTCTCGGCCCACATGCCAGAGCGCGCGATCCGGCTCGAACTGGGTGAAATGCTGAAGTTCCAGCGTGGTCAGCAACCGATGCGTGGTCGATACGGCAAGCCCTGCCTGTCGCGCGATATCGCTTACGCGCAGGCCCTCGTCGTTCAGACTCAGGATTTTGAGAAGCCTGAGCGCGCGCGCGACGGATTGAACGCCCTCTGTCTTTGAATCAGTCATTTTTCGGTATACCTTTCCATACAATGGAAAACATTTTTCCTTTTCTTACAAGTCTCGTGATCCCGCGTTACGCCCCCGAACAAATGAATGGAGACCGGACATGACCACATATGTAGACCGCCACGGCCTGTCAGTGGCTGAACCTCTTGCAGCGCTGATCGAGAACGACATCCTTCTGAACGTAACCGCCGATCAGTTCTGGTCCGGCTACGCGGCAATGCTGCGCGAGCTGGGGCCTGTCAATGCCGCCCTGCTTGAAAAGCGCGAGGATTTGCAGGCCAGGATCGACGCCTGGCACCTTGAGCGCCGCGGCCAGCCGCTTGATGGCGAGGCCTATCGCGCCTTCCTGAGCGAGATCGGCTATCTGCTTCCCGAGCCAGAGCCGTTTTCCGTCGAAACGCAGAATGTCGACCCCGAGATCGCCAGTGTCGCCGGGCCACAGCTTGTCGTGCCGGTGATGAATGCGCGCTTTGCGCTCAATGCCGCCAATGCTCGCTGGGGCAGCCTTTATGATGCGCTTTACGGCACCGATGCGATTGAAGGCGCGCCAAAGGGCAAGGGCTTTGACGCGGCTCGCGGCGCAGAGGTCATCGCTTGGGCGCGCGCGCATCTTGATGTCGTCGCCCCGCTGGCGGCCGGATCATGGGCCGATGTCACCGCACTTGAGGTCGCGGGCGGCGCGCTTGGCGTCACCACCGGGGCCGGGGAAACCGGCCTTGCCGATGCCGCGCAATTCGCGGGCTACAAAGAGAACGGCAACGTCTTTCTGCGCGTGAACAGCCTGTTGGTCGAGATCGTCATCGACCGCACATCGCCGATTGGCAAGACCGACCCGGCGGGCATTTCCGATATCCGCCTGGAAAGCGCGCTGACGGCGATCCAGGATTGCGAAGATTCCGTTGCCGCAGTGGATGCCGAAGACAAATGCGTGGTCTATGCCAACTGGCTTGGCCTGATGCGCGGCGATCTGAGCGAAGAGGTCGAAAAAGGCGGCACGGTGATCACCCGTCGCCTTAACGCGGACGTCGAATACCTTGATCCGGCGGGCAATCCCGTGACCCATCCGGGCCGCGCGGTTCTTCTGGTGCGCAACGTGGGCCACCTGATGACCACCGACGCTGTGCTTCTGGATGGTCAGGAGACCCCCGAGGGCATGCTTGACGCCGCTGTTACGGTGGCCGCCGCGATGCATGACCTGACCAAGACCGGTGCGCGCAATTCGCGCGCGGGATCGGTCTATGTGGTCAAGCCCAAGATGCACGGCCCCGAAGAGGTTGCCTTTGCCGATACGCTTTATGGCCGGGTCGAAGATATCCTTGGCCTTGCGCGCAATACCGTAAAGCTTGGCGTAATGGACGAAGAGCGGCGCACCTCGGCCAACCTTCTGGCCTGTATCAAGGCCGTGAAGGACCGTTGCGTCTTTATCAATACCGGGTTCCTCGATCGTACCGGCGACGAAATCCACACTTCGATGCAGGCCGGGCCGGTCATTCCCAAGGGCGAAATGCAGGGGGCCGTCTGGCTCGCCGCCTATGAGGCGGGCAATGTCGATGCGGGTCTTGCCGCCGGCATGTCCGGCAAGGGCCAGATCGGCAAGGGCATGTGGGCCAAGCCCGACGCCATGGGCGAGATGCTCAAGGTCAAGGTCGGCCATCCGCTTGCCGGTGCAAATACGGCTTGGGTGCCCTCGCCGACGGCGGCGACGCTTCATGCCACGCATTACCACCACGTTGATGTGGCCGCCGTGCAGGACGAGATGAAGGGACGCGAAAAGGCCTCGCGCAGCGATCTTCTGACGCCACCGCTCATGATCGGGCGCAACCTGTCGGGCGAAGAGGTACAGCGCGAGCTCGACAATTCCTGTCAGTCGATCCTTGGCTATGTGGTGCGGTGGGTCGATCAGGGGATCGGCTGTTCCAAGGTGCCAGACATCAACGATGTGGCCCTGATGGAAGACCGCGCCACCCTGCGGATTTCGGCGCAATACCTGGCCAACTGGCTTATTCACGGGATTTGCTCGCCGGAAGAGGTCGATGCCTCGCTGCGGCGCATGGCCCCCAAGGTGGATACCCAGAATGCGGGCGATCCGGCATATGTGCCGATGGCGCCGGGTTTTGACGGGGTTGCGTTCAACGCCGCGCGCGATCTTATTTTCAAGGGCGCGGAACAGCCTTCGGGGTATACCGAACCGCTGTTGCATGCCGCGCGCCGCTGCGCCAAGGCGATCTGAGGAGAGACCGACATGATGACGATCAAAAGACTGGACCTTGGCGATGCCGGCGTATTGCTGGCGGGGGCCCGTGCCCGCGCCGCCGAGATTGGCGTGCCGATGTGCATCGCGATCACCGACGAGGGCGGCAACCTCGTGGCCTTCGAGCGGATGGATGGCGGCAAGGTGACCTCGATCACCATCGCCATCGACAAAAGCTTTACCGCCTCGGGGGCCAAGAAGGCGACCCATGAATATGGCGAAGTCAGCCAGCCCGGCGCGCCGGTTTACGGCATTGCCTCGGCAATCGGCGGGCGGCTTATGGTCGTTGGCGGCGGCCTTCCGGTGGTGGTTGACGGCGATGTCGTCGGCGGGATCGGCGTTAGCTCGGGCACGCCGGCACAGGATCGCGACGTTGCCCAGGCCGGGCTTGACGCGTTTCTGGCCGCGCAGGGCTAAGCGCGGGCCCGACAGGCGCGACACTATGCATTGACCTGCCCCGCCGGGTGATCCGGGCGGGGCAGTTTTCATGTGTCAGGCGCGGGTCCTCAATGCCCCTGAACCGCCGCCCAGATGCCGAAAAGCCCGACACAGACAAGGCTTAGTGCCCAGACCAGATCAAGGTTGAACCAGGTCCGGGACAGGAACTTGAGACCAAGCCAGAGATAGATCGCCGTCGCGATCACCCCGCCCGCGACAGTCATCGCAAGCGTATGCACCCCCGCCACGAGCAAGGCCGTCCCAAGGCTGCCGGTCATCAGGCTCTGCGCTGCCATATGGCCGGTTTCGCCCGCGTTCACCGTACAAATTCCCAGAAAGATGGGCAAAAGCATCAACCCGGCCCCATGCGCCATGGCCGCGAGGAACGACCACAGCGCCAGCCGCGCGGGATGGATGCGCGCCAGGACCTTGGGGTGGCGCCGGTTGATCAGAAGATACCCCCCCATCGCGATCACGATAAGGCCGGCCCCGATACGGATGCTGACCTGCCAGTCCAGCAAGACCACCATCATCGAGAACGGCAGGAGGATGGCCAGCATGGCAAGGAAATGACCAAGCGCCAAAAGCGCGAGGGCCGATGCCAGGGCGCCGTGGCGACGCTCCATCAGGGCGGCCGAGACCGCCAGCGGCCAGCCCATACCCGGATTGATGCCGTGATAGATGCCCGCAAAGACGACAGCCCCCCAAAGGGCCGTCACCGAGGACGGATCAGCAAGCATTCAGACCGAAGGGTAGCAGAAGCTGTCGGTCGAGCAATCGCCGCCTTCAAGCCGGATCTGATGTGCCCGCAGGCCCTTGGGGAAGTCCACGTAGAAATCCTTGTCTAGTGTCAGCCCGCCCTTTTCCCCGACATGGGCCATCACCATCTGGCCGCCGTCGTCATTGGGATAGAACTGATTGTCCCAGGTCGAATAAAGCGAGTTGGTCCAATAGACCCGTTTACCGTCGCGGCTTATCTCGACCATCTGCGGACCAAAGGCGAAATCGCCGCCATTGGGGTGCTTGTGATGGGCGACAATGCCGCCAAGCTCTACCTTGCCTGCCAAAACCGGGTTCATCGGGTCGCTGACATCGTATTGATGCATCTCGCCGAGGCCCCAGCAGGCGACGTAGAGATATTTGTCGTCGAGGCTAAGGTCGATATCGGTGACCAATGGCGGCACCGCGCCAAATCCCTTGAGCAGATCAGGCAGGTCGTCGGCATCGGCGGGCACAGGATCAATCGTGATGGTCTTTTTCGATTGCCAGACCCCATCGTCATCGCGCCACCAGGTAAAGATTGCACCCTGAAGGTTGGTTGTATCCACCACCACGCCGCAAAACCCATAGGATTTGGTCGGGTCATGCGCCGGACGGATTTCAAGCGCCATCTGGTGGTTCTCGCCCAAATCCATCGTCTGGATATTCTTACGCGCGCGCAAATCCCAGAAGTGGATCGAGTGGCCGTATTTGTTGCTCAAGAGGTCCTCGGCCACGATGCCGTTCTCAAATTGCGGCGGCAGGCCCCATTCGGAGCTGACCATGTAGTCCTGCGGCAGGTTCCACCAGAAGTCATAATGCTTGTCCTGCTTGCCGCGATCCATCTCGTAGCGGCCGATGATCTCAAAGGTTTCGCAATCCATGATGAAAATGCCCGGTGGGCCGTCTGTGCCATCGGGGCCGCCGCCGCCAAGGGTCGAGACATAGATGCCCTCTGGGCCGCAATGGATGGTATGCGGGCGCGAGTACCCGGTCTTTGCAAAAACCTCTTCGGGCTCGATCGTCTTGTGAATATGGGCCTTGAGCGGATCCTTGACGTCAATGATATAAATGCGCGACGAGCGGATGCCGGGCACGATCAGATAGCGACGTTCGAGAAACGCATGCCCGGAGAGCGGCGAAAGCGAAGAGGAACAGGCATTCCAGCCAAAATGGTGAAACTCGTCGCCCTTGTGGGGCACGATTACCTGGTGCACGATCTTGCCGTAGGTGTCAGAACCGGGTTTGAGGTCGACGACCGCGATCCCGTCCGATTGCTTTCCATCCGGGCTTAGCATGACGGTAAAGCCATAGGTTTCAGCCGGGGCTTGCATGGCAAGTTTCGGCGATGCGTGAAATGTCGGATCTGGTCTAAGGGTCATATTTCCACCTCCCAATAGAAATCTGTGCCCCTTGGGGGCATCATTTTTGACTGAGGCGTATCGGGTCTATGATGCTGCACAAAGCAGACACGCCCTGACTGTTTTCTATCACAATAATCGGTTTCGCGCCTGACATAATTTGGTCCCGTGCCTGGCCAGACGGTCCGACGATGGTTGCAAAGGGCGGCAAAGGAGGGTTTCCTTTGCCTTCGGGATGCGCCGACAATTGCCCGCAAGCGGGGCAGGGGCTTATTTGGGTTGCGTGGCAGAACCCCACGGTTTATCCAAAAGAAATGATGTATCTGCGGGTCATTTTTCAAACCTTCCTGCTGGCGCTGATCGTGGCGATCGCGGCCAATGGTGCGGCGATGGCCTCGACTGGCGTGATGCATCAGGACCATTGTGCGCATGCCGCATCCGATGCGACGAAGGCTGCGCCGATGGTGATGGATCACGAAAACCATTCCGCGGCGAGCGATGACGCCACATCCGCGCATGATCACGAGACCTGTATGATGCACGCGTGCTCGGCTGTGGCATATGAGCCGTCCGAGGCTGTTGTGATCTCGGTTCTGCTGTCGGTGGTGATCTCCTCGCGGGAACAGCAGCTTTTGGCGCTTGAGCGCGCTGACGGCCTTTTGAGGCCCCCAAATACCTGATCCCCGGCCGTGCCGGGTCTGAATGAGCGGGACACACGGTTGACGTGAGGGTCCTGTATAGCGTTCTTTCGATCAGGAAAAATCATGAAATTCTATATTGTACTGGGCTTTCCCATAGCCCTTGCGGCCTGTGGCGCGGTGACCGAACCGCAACCACCAGCCCGATTGGCTGCTGCTGCTACCCCTGAGACCAGCCATGACCACGCCAACGCTGCGTCGCTGCTGACCGGCTATACCGCGCGTCCGGTCACGGGGCCCGCCTCGTGGCGCGCGCTCAATGACCGGCAATCCCCCGATCACAAGGGGGGCCACGAATGAGAGTGCCACGCAAAACCGGGCTGGCGTTTTCTGCCGCCCTGCTGATTTCGGCTTGTGCCTCGCCGCAGCAGGTGGCGAAGTTTGCCGATCCCAAGGCCGCCTTTGCGCCGGTCGCGGACAATGGGCGCAAGGTGCTGGGCAAGGACACCGCCCTGTTGATGGATGCCCCCGCGATCGAGGCCAATGCCAAGCGCGTGCATGCCATGGTTCAGGGCAAGACGCTTGACGCCGATGCCGCCGTGCAGGTCGCGCTGTTGAACAACCGAGGCCTTCAGGCGGCCTATGCACAGCTTGGCGTGTCTGCGGCCGAGGCCTGGCAATCCATCATGATGCCCAATCCGGTGGTTTCCATCGGGGTGCTGGGGATCAATGCCGATGGGCTGGGCGCGTACCGCTCCATCGAAGCGACCATCGCCAGCAATCTTTTGGCGGCCTTCACGCAACAGGGGCGCAGCCGTATGGCGGATGTGAAATTCCGTCAGGCACAGCTTGCTGCGGTCGAAAAGACCCTGAGCGTTGCTCTCGACACCCGGCGTGCCTGGGTCGATGCCGTAGCCGCCTTCGAGGCCGCCGGGTTGGTCCGCGAGGCCCAGAGCACCGCCGATGCGGCGTCCGAACTGGCCGCGCGGCTTGGCGAGACCGGCTATCTCAACAAGGCGGATCAGGCGCGCGAACATGCGTTCTATGCCGAGTTGACCGGCCAGCGGGCACAGGCCAGGCTTGCCGCCTCGCTGGCGAAAGAGGCGCTGACCCGGCAGATGGGTCTTTGGGGGCAGGACGTGAATTATTTTGTGCCCAATGCCCTGCCACGCCTGCCCGGACAGGTGAAAAGCCGCCCGCATATCGAGCGCGACGCACTTAGGTCGCGGGTCGATCTGGCGCTTGCGAGACTTGAACTGGACAGCATGGCCAAAGCACGCGGAATGACCGAAGCGACACGATACGTCACCGATCTGGAACTGGTGGTCGGGGCCGAGCGTGAGCGCGAGAACGATGGCGGCGGGACTGAAACAGAGACCACGCCACAGGTCGAGCTTGAATTCGCGATCCCGGTTTTCGACAGCGGAAAGGCACGTCTCAAGCGGTCCGAGGCGGCCTATATGCTGGCCGCGCATCAGCTTGCCGAACGGGCGGTGAATGTGCGCTCCGAGGCGCGTGCGGCGCATGCGTCTTATCTCGGCACGCACCAGATCGCGCGTCACTATCGCGATGCGGTCCTGCCGCTGCGTCAGAGCATCGAGGAAGAGGCGCTGTTGTCCTACAACGGCATGATCACCAACACATTCGAGCTTTTGGCGGACACCCGCGCGCGGCTGAATTCCAACCTGACCGAGGCCGGTGCGCGACGCGATTTCTGGCTGGCAGAGGCCAACCTTGTGGCCGCCGTGCATGGCGGAGGCGGTGGCGCAGGCAGCGGTGGCGGTGCTCAGGCGTCGGTGGCCGGTGACGGCACCGGCGGGCATTGAAAAGGAACATAAGATGATGAACAGACGTCAACTTCTCACTGCCGGCGCGGGGCTGATGGCCACCGGCGCAATGGCAAAATCCCGAAACATGGGCCTCCCCGAGGCCGCGGTGATGGACAATGCCTCCACGCAATCCCCGCTCAGGCCCAATTCCGGTCCCGACTATAACCCGGTGGTCACGCTCAATGGCTGGACGCTGCCCTATCGCATGAATGGCAACGTCAAGGAATTCCACCTGGTCGCCGAGCCGGTGGAACGCGAGCTTGCCGATGGCATGACCGCCTATCTCTGGGGCTATAATGGCCAATCCACCGGCCCCACGATCGAGGCGGTCGAGGGCGACAGGGTGCGGATATTTGTCACCAACAAGCTGCCGGAACATACCACGGTGCATTGGCACGGGCTTATCCTGCCTTCGGGCATGGACGGGGTCGGCGGGCTTAGCCATCCCGGCATCCCCCCCGGCAAAACCTTTGTCTACGAGTTCGATCTCGTGAAATCGGGCACCTTCATGTATCACCCGCATGCCGATGAAATGGTGCAGATGGCGATGGGGATGATGGGCATGTTCATCGTCCACCCCAAGGACCCGGCCTTCATGCCGGTGGACCGCGATTTCTGCATCATGCTGAACGCGTTCGATATTGATCCGGGCACCTATATCCCGCGCGTGATGACCATGAGCGATTTCAATCTCTGGACCTGGAATAGCCGGGTGTTTCCCGATATCGACCCGCTGGTTGTAGGCCTGGGCGACAGGGTGCGCGTGCGTGTCGGCAACCTGACCATGACCAATCACCCGATCCACATGCATGGCTATGATTTCGAGGTGACCTGCACCGATGGTGGCTGGGTTCCCAAGGAGGCGCGGTGGCCCGAAGTCTCGATCGACATCCCGGTAGGGGCCATGCGCGCCTATGAGTTTGACGCGTTCCATCCCGGCGATTGGGCGATCCATTGCCACAAGTCGCATCACACGATGAATGCCATGGGCCACGACGTGCCGAACTTCATCGGTGCCGACAAGCGCCGACTGACCGGAATGATCCGCAAGCATCAGCCGGAATATATGCCGATGGGCAGCAATGGCATGGCCGAAATGGGCATGATGGAAATGGAACTGCCCGAGAACACCGTGCCGATGATGACCGGTTGGGGCCCGCACGGACCGATAGAGATGGGCGGCATGTTCTCGGTCGTTAAGGTGCGCGAGGGCATCGAGGCAAATGATTACTCCGATCCCGGCTGGTACGACAACCCGCCCGGAACGCAGGCCTATGAATGGACCGGTGAACTGCCGGAATTCACCTCTAACACAAAAGCGGAAACCATCCTCACACCCCGCCCGGACAGGGCGCGGAAAACCTGAATGAACGGAGAGCAGAAATGAAAAAACTTATCCTCGCCACAGGCATCCTGGCAGTATCGGCAAGCCTGGCAATCGCCGCCGGAAGCCATGATGGCGGTCACGGGCATGATGCAGGCCACATGAAAAAGCAGGAGGGTCACGACCATGTACATGATCATGCGCATGGCGCGGGCCAAATGGACATGATGCAGATCGGCATGCCGGGCAACACGGATGACGTCGATCGCCTTATCAAGGTTACCATGATGGAAACCGCCGATGGCGAGATGCTTTTTGAACCGGGCGACCTGAAATTCACCGAAGGCGAGACCGTGCATTTCAAGATCACCAATGCCGGTGAGGTCGACCATGAGTTTGTCATGGATACCTTCGCCAATAACGAAAAACATCGCGCGCTGATGATCAAGTTTCCCGAGATGGAACATGATGATCCCAATTCGGTGCGCCTTGCCCCCGGCGAAAGCGGCGAGATCATCTGGACCTTTGCCAATGCGGGCGAATTCAACTTTGCCTGCCTGATACCGGGCCACATGGAAATGGGAATGCACGGCCCGCTTAATGTGACGTCGAATTAACCCCATAACCTGAAAGGAAACACTATGAAGCTGTTCAAATCCATCCTGCTGGGTCTTGCCCTTACAACCGCAACCGGGGCCTTCGCAGAGCCGGCCTATACCAAGGGTGTCGTCAAGAAAGTGGCCCCTGATGCGGGCAAGGTCACCATCATTCACGAAGAGCTGATCAATCTGGAGATGCCTGCGATGACCATGGTCTTTCGTGTCGCCGACGAGGCTATGTTCGGTCAGCTCGAACCCGGCGCCAACATCGAATTCGTCGCGGAACGGGTGAATGGAAAGCTCACGGTGACAGAATTGAAATAGGGCGCGAGCCGCCCCATGCATGTGCGAAGGCTTCCTTTGCATCTGGTATGTCACCAGACAGGGCAACCCTGCGAGCGGCGCAACATCCGGTAAGGATCGTTGCGCCGCCATCTTAGTGCGCGATACGTATCGACGCCTGGTCCGGCAAGGCCAGGCGGTTCCATTCCGCACCTGATGACCGGACGCCCGCCTCGTTCAGTTTCTGCTGTCTGATTTCGTAGTCAACGGGCGACGGCAAGCCGTTGTACGTGTGTTTGCGCTTCGGGTTGTAGAACATCTCGATGTAGTCGAACGCGTTACGCCTGGCGTCGTCGCGTGTCGGCTTTGTCAGGTCTTGACGCAGGTGAAAATCGTTGCTTCCAGCGGCATTGTCATGTCGGCCGGGCCGAAGGTCACGTTTAACGCCCTGAGCACGGCTTTGGCGACCGTTTCGGGGTCGATGTCCCCTCGGTTGGTGATTTCGTCGATCAATGGATTGCCGTAAACGAGACCCCTGGCGAAACCTTCCGGATTTGCGATCTTTTTCTTCAACCGGATCGTATCATGGCTCACCTCCCGCCATCCGGCGGCCGACAGATCCGCGCGAACCTTTTCAGGGTTTCCATAATGAAAAGGTACCTTGTAGAACCCCGGAGGCTCGCCGGTAAAGAACTGTGCCGGAACCGCATAGGCAATCTGCGAGTAGGGATTTTCCTGCATCGCGCTGAAGACATTGAAGACAAAGCGGCCCCCCGGCTTGAGAACGCGCGCCGCTTCGCGAAAGGCGGCGGGTTTGTCAGGGAAGAACATCACACCAAACTGGCAGACCACAAGGTCGAACTCCGCGTCGTCAAACGGAAGTTCCATCGCGTTTGCGACAGCGAAACCCACGTTCTCGCCGTCAGCGAACTTGCCTCGGGCCACGTCGAGCATCGGAGGATTGAGATCGGTGACCTGAAGCGACGTCTCGGCAGGCAGCTGGTCCCGAAGTTTCCGGCTTACAATGCCGGTCCCGGCTGCCAGTTCTATGACCCGTGTCGGCGCGCCATCGCAACAGGCGCCAGTCAATCGATCGGCGAAATCCGCGAAGAGAATAGGGCCGAGTTCGGCATTGTAATGTTTGGGAATGTTACCGACAAACTCGGCAGCGCTGCCTGCCATGCTGGTGCTCCCGGTCATTAAACAATAGGAACATATTCTATTATATCATGCATCTGACGAATGCCCAAACAGGGCCTAAACCCACCGCTTTGTGCGCTGCGGCATCCGTGCCACGCACGCGCTTCACGGGTGTCCTGGACAGCCCTTAGCCGACGTCAGACACTCTTGACCCGGAAATCCTTGTTGAGGAAATCGCGGGTCGCGAACCCAAACATTTTCGTGACGATGGAACCAGACCAACATGGTGCAGCCCTTTACCAAGGCTGCCTCGCAATATCGTCTGTCACCAGACGCGATCGAGGAGTGCAAGCCAGTTCTCACCCATGACCTTGCGGATGTTTGTCTCTGACCAGTTGGCGCGTACCATAGCGGCGGTCAGGTTGGGTATCACTGCGTCCGGTAACCGGATGCAGTGATACCCATCGCGATCGCCATTTGTTTGCGTATATAGATGTGACCCGCCTTGATGCGGCGGGATTTCGTGTGCCTGTGAAAGGCTGATACGCGAGGGGCTAGCTTTCACGAGACCGGCGGCATCATAAAGGGCCGGGATGGGTCGAAGAAACGGTTGCGTCAAAGCCTTGTCAGGCTGTCGGCAATCTCTGCTGCGATCGCCATTGCGTCGACACCCTCGCGTTCGGCAGAGACGCGCAGGCCCAAAAGGTCAGACTGATACCTGCGGGCAAGCACCTGCGGATCGTAGGCACTGTCGATTTCGCCGGATGATTGCGCTTGCTCAAACAACTCCGCAAACTGGCTCTCCATCTTCAAAAGATGCAGGTTTGCCTCATGCGCCAGCGGGTGGTTGTGCGCTTGGAGTTCAAGGAGTGTCTTTGACAGCATGCAAGCCTTGGCGGGGGCCTCTTCGTTCTCGATGACCATCTGAGGAAAGCGTTGGAGGGCCTTGATCGGGCCGTATTCAGTTGCCAATCGCTTGAGGCGATCAAGGCCATCAACGGCATACTTTTCCATGGCAAGTTTGAACAAGGCATCCTTTGAACCGAATGCCGCGTAGAAACTGCCAGGTTTCATCTGCAAAACGGCTTCCAGGTCTTTCAGAGAGGTACCAGCCCACCCACGCCGCCAAAACAGGTCGCGCGAGCGCTCAATCAATTCATTGCGGTCATAATTCGGCTTGCGGGGCATTGGGTCACCAGGTGTTGAGCGATCACTCAATTATATACTTGAGTGATCGCTCAATAAAGGGTAAATAGTGTCTGTTCAAATTTTATGAAAGACGCCCAAAATGATGAACTTTCCCTCACACGATCAGGACACGGCACCAGAAGAGTCAAAGCCACTCCTGGAAAAATCGCAGAAGGCCTTTGGCCGCCTCCCCGGCTTGCATAAGGTTTTGGCCGAAAGCCCGCAGGCATATGAGGCGTATCAGCTCCTTCATAAACTCTTCACGGAAACGGAGTTTGATGCGGACGAGCTGACTGTTGTCTGGCAATCCATCAATGTAGAGCACGGCTGTCACTATTGCGTTCCGGCCCATACGGGCATCGCCAAGATTATGAAGGTCTCGGATGAACTCTCCGAGGCGCTGCGCAACGAAGCCCCGCTGCCAACTGCAAAGCTTGAGGCCCTTCGGACATTCACCATTCGCATGGTGCGCGAACGCGGCAATCTCTCCGAGAGCCAGATGCAGGCATTTTTTGATGCAGGGTATGGCCACCGTGCGGTGCTCGACGTGATCTTGGGTCTCGCCCAGAAAACCATGTCAAACTATATCAACCACGTTGCGGAAACACCGGTTGATGAGGTGTTCAAACCGCTTGCATGGCAACGCGGCGCAACGCCTCTCAAGGTCTGATCGTAAATTTGGCGCGCTTTCGTGCAATGCAAAGCGCGCCATCTCACACAGCAGCAGGTCACGCGGAAAATGGGGCGAATGCCCCCGGCAACCGCTGCTTTCCGCAGAGCGGACCATTTATTTAGCTCGCCATAGCCGCCGGATACCTCCGGGGCGCGCTGGCCTTGCGCCCCAAGGCGCGACGCAAAGACTGGCAGGACCGGGCCCGGAGTGTCGGCGTCGCAAAGCGTGCCGGGGATATCGGGCTGGGCAGACTGCCCCTCGAGTTTGTGGTATCGTTTTCGAACCAACGAGGAGTATTTCCATGTCAGATTATTTCAACTTGGGCAACTACAGCCGCTCAGCAAGTGATGTTCCTATTGCGCAAACCTGGTTTGACCGTGGCCTGGTCTGGCTGTTCGCTTACAATCATGAAGAGGCCATTGCGTGTTTTGAAAAGACACTGGAGGCCGATCCGGCCTGTGCTTTGGCGCACTGGGGGATCGCCTATGCCATCGGTCCGAATTACAACAAGCCATGGGAGTTTTTTACGCCAGAGGAAAAAGCACCGGCCCTGGAACGCGCACATGCAGCGCTTGAAGCGGGCCTTGCGCTCGAAAACGCCAAGCCATTGGAGTACGCCCTGATCCAGGCGCTTGCGTCGCGTTACCCGACTGATCCGGAAATCGAAGATTACCAGCCCTTCAATGACGGGTTCGCAGCCGCGATGAAGCCGGTTTACGAGGCAAATCCCGATGATCTGGATATCGCCTTTGTCTATGCTGAAGCGATGATGAATCGAACCCCTTGGCAGCTTTGGGACTTTCATAAGGGTGTTCCCAACCCTGATGCCTCGACGCCCGAGGCGATGGCCGTGCTTGAGCGGGCTTTCGATCAAACGTCCGGGGCCTGGGACCATCCCGGCTTGCTACACATGTATATCCACCTGATGGAGATGTCGCCGTACCCTGAACGCGCCCTGCGCCACGGCGACCGCCTAAAGGACTTGGTCCCTGATGCCGGCCATCTCGTGCATATGGCGACCCACATTGATGTGCTGTGCGGTGAATACCAGAACGTCCTCTACAGAAATCTTCAGGCCGCCAAAGTAGACGAAAAGTTCAAGGCCTACGCCGGTCCGGCAAATTTCTATGCGCTCTATCGCATTCACAATCTGCATTTCGCCTTCTATGGCGCAATGTTTCTTGGCCAAAAGGCCGCGGCGGTCGATGCAGCCATACGTTTGCGTGACGAAGTTCCCGACGAGGCTGTCCGCACATACCCCGATATCTTCGAAACCTTCGTGGCCGCTGCGCCGCACGTCTATATCCGCTTTGGTATGTGGTCCGAGATACTTGAACTCGCTCAACCCGAAGACAAGGAACTGTATGTGACCACCAACGCCCTTATCTATTATGCCAAGGCGGTGGCGCTTGCTAATCTTGGCCGACACGAAGACGCCACGGCAGCGATGGCGAATTTCACCTCGGCCTATGCGAAGGTTCCTGAAAGCCGGATGCTGTTCAACAACTTGGCGCGCGATGTGCTTGCCGTGGCCGAAGCGATGATGAAAGGCGAGATCGCGTTCAAAGCAGGCCGCCGCGAGGAAGGGCTCGAGCATCTTCGCAAGGCGGTCTATCTGGACGACAATCTGGAATACGAAGAACCTTGGTCCTGGCCGCAACCCACGCGCCACGCCTTGGGCGCACTGCTCATGGAGGCGGGCGAATATAACGAGGCCGAAGCTGCCTATCGCGCGGATCTGGGCCTCGACGGCAAGCTGCCGCGCCCGAGCCAGCACCCGCGCAATGTCTGGGCGCTGCACGGCTTGCATGAGTGTCTGGCAAGACGCGGCGAGAGTGTTGAACTGCCGCATGTGAAGCTCGCGCTTGATCAGGCGATTGCGCGCGCGGATATCCCGATACGTGCAAGTTGCCTGTGCCGTGCCGCGGCGGCCTGAAAACGAAAGCCCTCCGGTGCGCTGCTTTTCTTGATCCGATCCGTCGCGGCGCTTGGCGGCCCCCACGCTGGCCTGCGTCACCTTCGGCCTGCGGCCGTCGTCCGCGCGCCTCTCTCGAAACAGCCGAACTTCGCCGCATTTGGGCCGGGGCATTGTTTGGCGATGGCGGCGATAACTTCCAGACCAGTAGCGCCGGTGGTGACGTGGCTTTCGTTTCCGTCAACTGAGGCGTGGCCATATTTGTGACGCAACTTATCTAAAATTTGACAAGAACTGTACGTTTTGGCGCCATCAACAGTCTGTATCCATTATGGACACAACGGTCTGCACCGTTGGCTGTAGTGTAAATGGAGTAATGGTATGTCGACTTTTTGGGCCAGAACGGACAGCAATTCCGCGAACAATCCGGCGTTGAACCTGACGGGCGATCCGTCGACGCAGATAACATTCGTCGAATTCGGCGCGAATGGCGATTTGAATCTCGAAACCAATGCGGGCGCCCCCGATCCTGACACGCAGGTCATGATTGGCGGCGTGCTATATGATTTCACCTTCGAGCTGGCAGCACAGCTTCCGACACTCAATAAAGACGGCGCGGGCAAGGTCCCGGACCAGTTTGAAGGCTCCACGGTCTTTACCATCACCGTGCACGACTATCCGATCGCCGGGGATACGATGCGCCTCACCTTTTTGCCGGACGAAGGCGCGACCCAGGCTGAAATGGATTCCTTCGGCCAGGGCGCGATCGACCTTCAGGTCGTTGTGACCGAACCCACATCCGATTACATCGTCGAAGGCTCCAGCGGGGATGACATCATCGACGTCAACTATTCCGGCGATCTCGAAGGCGACCGGATCGACAATAATGATGGTAACCCGCTGCAACCGGGTGCTGCGGGTGGCAATAACGACTCGGTCACGGCTGGCGCGGGCAATGACTATGTCGACTCCGGCTCCGGCGACGATACGGTGTTGGGCGAGGACGGAAATGACACGCTTATCGGCGGCACGGGAGCAGACCAGCTAATCGGTGGCCTCGGCGATGACGAGTTGCATGTCGCCGAGGGTGACAGCGCCGATGGCGGGGATGGCGATGACCTCTTCGTGCTGGGCGATCTGGGCGAGGCGGGGGCCTCCACAATCACAATCATCGGCGGTGAGACAGGCGAAACAAATGGCGACACGCTGCAGCTGACACCAGATGTCGGCTACGACGACATCATCTTCACCAACACTGACGATACGAATGGCGGGCTGTCGGGCAGCTTCACCATGGCCGATGGCACGACCGTTACGTTCTCGGAAATCGAGAACATCATCTGCTTCACCCCCGGCACGTTGATCCTGACAGATAAGGGAGATCGCGCGATCGAGACCCTCCGGCAGGGCGATATGGTTCTGACCCGCGACCACGGGTTCCAGCCGATCCGCTGGATCGGGAACAGCGCCGTTGAAGGGCGCGGCAAGTTTGCCCCCATAGCGATCAATCCAACCGTTTTGGACGGGGCGCGACGGCCGCTTTTGGTCTCGCCACAGCATCGGGTCCTGTTCACCGGGCACAAGGCCGAGCTTTTGTTTGGTACGGATGAGGTTCTGGTTGCCGCCAAGCATCTGGTTGACGGGCGCGATGTGCGCATCGTTGAGCGCAGTCTGGTGAGGTATTTCCACATCATGTTTGACCGGCACGAGGTGATCTACGCTGAGGGCGCGGCCGCTGAGAGCTTCCATGCAGGCGACGCGGGTCTCGCCGCGATATCGGACAAGGCGCGTGAAGAAATGTTTGCCATCTTCCCGCAACTGCGCAGCAATCCGGGGGCCCATGGCAACACGGCGCGCATGTGCCTGAGAGCGCCTGAGGCGCGTGTCCTGATTTCGCAGATGTTGGCCCCGAACGTCGCAACAATACGGCTCGCGGCCTGACCAGAAGCTGAAATGCGCGTCATGGAGTGCCTGACGTCAGCACCCATGGGACAGCTCGGCGTTATTGCGCAGCCGAGGATTTCGGGTTCATCGTAACCTGCATGGGGTGAAGACGAACAAGAAATTCGGACGCAGCAAGGCGTCGGCAGATGAATTGGTAAAGAACTTCCGTCGCAAGACCCGCCAGACATGGTCGGCAGAGGATAATATCCGTGTCGTTGTGCGGGGATGCGCGGCGAAGAAAGCATCTCGATGCTGTGCCGTCAGGAGGGCATCGCCAGGACATTCGCGAACGGTTTTGGCCCACCGCGTATCCACCCGCAACTCCAAGATCCAAATTACAGTTTGAGCGGCAAAGTGGTGGAATACACCAGAGTGGCGCTAGCCAGCTGGCATGTTTTGAAAGCCGACGTGGGCAATCATTGGCGTCAGTTCATGTGTGGCGGCAAAATCCAACACCACGGAAAAGATTTTTAAATCAGTGCTTTATTTGGAATTTCCGGTAATGGCGGAGGAGGTGGGATTCGAACCCACGGAGGACTTTCACCCTCGTCGGTTTTCAAGACCGGTGCATTCGACCACTCTGCCACTCCTCCGACGGTCACCGCTCTACAACGGCTTTTGCGATTCTGAAAGATGTTGTTTTGCGGGGAAATTCGCCCATGGTTCACCTGCGTCCTTTTCTTGCGCGGGGCAAGGCGTTAGACTGCGCGCGGGCGGGACGCCGCAATCGAGTATCAACAGGTCCGGATCAACCGGCGGGGCGCGCATCTTGAAGGCGTCAACAGGCAAGGGGCAATGCATGTTTATTCAATCGGGTGGCAAGAGGTCACGGTGGCGCGGGCTGGCGATGGCGGGGATCGGGCTTGTTTTTCTGGCGGGCTGTGACGAAACCGGAGGGTTCAATCCGTTTCAGGCCAAACCGGAGCAGGCTGCGCAAGGCGCAAGCCCTTCGTCCTCGGTCAAGCTGGTCGAGCGTGATGTCGAGGCTCCCGATGTGTTTCAGGTGACCGACATGGGCCTCTGGGACGGGCGCCCCTCGCTTGGCGGTGTCTGGGTGGCGCATCCCGATGTCAAGGAACCCGAGCGCGTGATCATCCGCAATACGGACAATTCCAAATTCGTAATCGGTGCCCTGTTCCGGCGCGAGCGTGAAAATCCCGGCCCCGCGTTGCAGGTCTCGTCGGATGCCGCCAACGCCCTTGGCATGCTGGCCGGCGCGCCGGTTCAGCTTAACGTGACGGCGCTGCGGCGCGAGGAAACCCCCGAGGCGGCCCCGGCAGCAGAGGAGGCGCCGATCGAAGAGCTTGCCGCGCCAGGCGAGATCGAGGCCACCAGCCTTGACCCGATCGCAGGCGCCGCCGCCGCGATTGATGCCGCCGAGGCCCAGGCCGCGTCGGACGAGGCCAAACCCGAAGCTGCGGCAGCGGCGCCAAAAGCGGCACCTGCGCCTGCACCTGCCCCCCGCGCTACATCGCTTGAAAAGCCCTTCATCCAGATCGGGATTTTCAGCATCGAGCAGAACGCGAGCAACACCGCCACCGCGATGCGGCAGGCTGGTATGCTGCCCACCGTGATCGAGCAGACATCGCAGGGCAAAACGTTCTGGCGCGTGATTGTCGGCCCTGCCACCAACAGCTCGGAACGGGGGGTTCTGCTCAAGAAGATCAAGGGTATCGGTTTTGACGATGCCTATCCTGTCACCAACTGATCGGGGGGCGTCATGACGCTTTTCATCCGCACCGTATTGTCATCCCTTGTGCTGGGGCTTGCCCTTGCCCTGCCGGCAAAGGCCTTTGACACCAGCGCCAAGGCGGCCTTCGTGTTCGACATGACCACGGGTACGGTGCTGCTTGACAAGAATGCCGACGTGCCGATGCCGCCGGCCTCGATGTCCAAGCTGATGACGCTTTATGTTGCTTTCGAGGCGATCCGCGATGGCCGCCTGTCGCTTGAAGAGCGTTTGCCGGTGTCGCGCCATGCCATGAGCTATGGCGGCTCGACGATGTTTCTCGACACCACGGACCGGGTCCGGGTCGAGGATCTGTTGCGCGGCATCATCGTGCTGTCGGGCAATGACGCTTGCGCGGTGATCGCCGAGGCCCTGAGCCCGGATGGATCAGAAGCCGGGTTTGCCGCCTTCATGACGCAGCGCGCCCAGCAAATGGGCATGACAAATTCGACCTTCAAGAATTCGAATGGCTGGCCCGCGCCGGGCCATGAAATGAGCATGCGCGACCTTGCTCTTCTGGCGCGTCACATCATCACCGATTTCCCCAATTTCTATCCGATGTTTGCCGAGACCGAGTTTCTGTTTGACGGGCGTGCGCCGCGCAACTCGCAGAACCGCAATCCATTGCTTAACCTTGGGGTGGGGGCGGATGGCCTCAAGACCGGACATACGCAACAGGCGGGTTATGGGCTGGCCGGATCGGCGAAACAGGGCGACCGGCGGGTAGTCTTCGTGCTCTCGGGTCTCGACAGCGTGCAGGCGCGTGCCCGCGAGGCCGAGGCGGTGGTCAATTGGGCGTTTCGCCAGTTCGCTCAGAAATCGGTCGTCAGGGCGGGTGAAGAAGTGGCCCGCGCCCCGGTCTGGATGGGCGAAGCCGATAGCGTAAGTCTGGCCCCCGCCGAGGATGTCAGCACGCTGATGCCGGTCCTCGGGGGAAGTGATCTCAAGGCCGAGGTGGTCTTTACCGGCCCGGTGCGTGCGCCGGTGACCAAGGGCGACCAGATTGCCGAACTGGTGTTTGCGCCCGAGGGCCTGCCTGAAACGCGCGTCCCGCTTGTCGCCGCCGAGAGCGTGGCAAAGGGCGGCTTTGTCGCGCGCCTGCGCACGGTGTCGGGGTTGTTGCTGACGCGGCTGCAACAAGGGCCCGAGGGGGCGCTTTGAGGGGGCCGGGCCTGTTCATCAGTTTCGAGGGTATCGACGGCTCGGGCAAATCCACGCAGGCGCGGCTTTTGGCCGAGGCGCTGCGCGGGCAGGGCCGCGAGGTGGTGCTGACGCGCGAACCGGGCGGAAGCCCCGGGGCCGAGGAAATCCGAAAACTTGTGCTTGAGGGCGATGGCGACCGCTGGTCGGCGGAGACCGAATTGCTGTTGTTCACGGCTGCGCGGCGCGATCATCTAGAACGCACGATTGCCCCGGCGATTGCGGCAGGCAAGGTGGTGATCTGTGACCGCTTTGCCGATAGCACGCGGATGTATCAGGGCCTGAGCCGCGGTGATTTGCGCGCGGCGGTGGATCAGTTGCACGACCTGATGATCGGGCGCGAGCCGGACCTGACGCTGTTGATTGA
>NZ_CAJXIP010000007.1 GCF_913054395.1 uncultured Roseovarius sp. | reverse complement strand
TGATTTATTGCGTTTTCGGCTGTATTTGAGGCAGCGTCAAGGTCAGAGCCGCCCGATGGGGCAGGTCTGACCGTCAGGTGCGGATAAGTCTGGCGCTTAACCCTCGAGGGTGCGACGCAAAAGCTCAAGATCCTCGGCGATCTGGGCATCCTGAATACGCAGTTCCTCGATCCGCTTTACACCATGCATCACGGTGGTGTGGTCACGTCCGCCAAACCGGCGGCCGATTTCGGGCAAAGAGCGGCTGGTCATCTGTTTGCAAAGGAACATCGCCACCTGACGCGGCCGCGCAAAACTGCGCAGGCGTTTGGGGCCGATCATGTCGCTCAGCCGGATGTTATAGTGATCCGAGACCTTGCGCTGAATCTCTTCGACCGAGACCTTGCGTTCGGAGGCGCGTAGCACATCGGCAAGGCAATCCTGGGTCAGCTCAAGCGTGATCGGCTGACCGACAAGCGAGGCAAAGGCAAACAGCCGGGTCATCGCGCCTTCCAGAACGCGCACATTGGTGCTGATGCGATGGGCAAGGAATTCCAGCACGCCGTCGGCCATGTTCAGGTCGGGATATTGTTCGCGGTGACGCTCGACCTTGGACTGAAGGATGCCAAGGCGCAATTCGTAATCGGTCGGGTGCAGGTCAACCACCAAGCCGCATTGCAGGCGCGACTTGATCCGTTCTTCCAGATTGGCGATTTCGCCGGGGGCGCGGTCGGCGGAAATCACGATCTGCTTGTTCTGATCGACCAGCGCGTTGAAGGTGTGGAAAAACTCTTCCTGGGTGCTGTCCTTGCCCGCGATGAACTGAACGTCATCAACCATCAGCACATCAACCGAGCGGAACATTTCCTTGAAATCCATCATCTTGCGGTCGCGCAGCGCCTGCACGAAGCGATACATGAACTGTTCGGCCGACAGGTAGACGACATTCAGGTCTGGACGGGTGGTCTGAAGCTCCCAAGCGATGGCGTGCATCAGGTGGGTTTTGCCAAGGCCGACACCACCGTAAAGGAACAGCGGGTTGAACGTTGTCGGCCCGCCTTCGGCAACGCGGCGCGCGGCGGCATTGGCAAGTTCGTTGGGTTTGCCGACAACAAAGGTGTCAAAAGTAAAGCGCTCATCCAGCGGCGCGGTCGGCACCATGCTGTCGCCCGCCGGCATGCCGTTCGCGCTGCCTGTGGCCGGCTGCGACTGGCGTGCCGGTGCCCGAGTGGGGCGTTCGGCGGTGTTGGCTGCCACCTGAAAGTGAATGCGTCGGACGTCGGGGACGACCGAATTCATCTGATAGAGGATAAGATCGCCGAAGTGTTGCGAGACATAGTTGCCAAGAAAGCTGGTGGGGACCTGAAATGTCGCCACACCATCCGCGAGTTCGGAAAACTCCAGCGGTTCAATCCAGTTCTTGAAATTGCTCTGCCCGACTGATTGCTGAAGCTTCTGCTTCAACTGGCCCCATTGATCTTGTGTCATGCTTCCCCGTTTCGCGACTATTGATCATCCAAATACCAGCCTGACATGGTCAGGCCGCCTTGGTCTGCGACCAGGATCGGGTTTTGAAAAAAAGACATGTTGCCCGATGACCAAAATCAACGGCTGTCAAATCTTTAACACAAAGCCAAATACATTTCAGTAAGCCATAACTAAGGTGTCGCGGCCCGTCCCAAAAACCGCGCACTTTGAGTGCCTTATAAAATGCATACGCAATGGACATAAGCAGAGTACAGCATACAACGGCTTTTGTTTCTCAAAAGCATACGAGTGCTGACTTAGCCTGTCCCCCCAAGCGTGAATCGCCTGCTGAAGCTAGCAAAGTCGCAAGCGCGCGGGCAACTGATCTTCGCGCTTGACAGGGGCTTTGACTGAAAAGAATCTATCGGGCCTGTTTTGGAGGAGGAAAAACAAAAAGGCACCGATCGGACCGGTGCCTTTTGCATTCAATAACTTAGCTGGGTTGGCTTAGGCGATTGCCTTGACCCGTGCAGCAAGGCGCGAAATTTTGCGCGAAGCGGTATTTTTGTGGAACACGCCTTTGGTGACGCCACGCATCAGCTCGGGCTGAGCCGCGCGCAGAGCGGCAGTTGCCGCTTCCTTATCGCCGGATGCGATGGCTTCTTCTACTTTGCGCAGAAAGGTGCGGATGCGCGAGCGACGCGCCTTGTTGACGGCAAAACGGGTTTCGTTCTGACGTGCGCGTTTTTTGGATTGGGGCGTATTAGCCATGTGAATCAGACCCTTACTTTGGTTTGGTATGTGTTATGTGACGCGCAACGATACCAGACCGGGCCCCCGATCTCCGGGGTCATGATTCTTGCCTGAGCGGGCATCACGCGCATGTATGGGGCGGCATATACGCCAGTTCGGTGCAAATGCAAAGCCCCTTATGAAATCACCGGTCTATCGGTCAAACGCCCAGCTTTGCATGCACTTCCGCAAGGTCGATTTCGCCGGTCGGCATTTTGTTGGCAGGATTCTCGAAGTCATATTTGAACAGCTCGAAATCGCGCTTGTAGATTTCATAGACCAGATGCATCGACAGATCGTCGAAATAGTCCTCTACCGGATGGGCGCGCTTTGGACCGTGCCCCTCGGATTCATTGAACCGCGGCATTTTCTTGAGATCGACCTTTTCCGGGCTGTTGATCGCGTCAAGCACCTCTTGCATCCCGTCATTGAATTTCTCGGTCCAGAAAATCTTGTCATAGGTGCCGCCGTTCACGATGAATGTCGACACGTGGCCCGACATGGCCGACCAGTGAATGTCGGGCTCCATCGGGCGTTTCCAGCGGATGGTGTCGCGCGCGAACAAAAGAAAGCGACGAAAGCTTTTGATTTGGTCAAAGTCCTGTTTGCCGTCATCGCCGCCAACCTCGATCCCGTATTTCTGGACAAGGGTCGGCACAAGCTTGCCGCGATAGCGCCTGCCGTTGCGCTGAATGCCGCAGATCTTGTCGAAAAAGCTCGACAGGATGCGGGTGTAGGGATTTCTCACGCAGGTGAAGGCATAAGAGGTGTGCGTCCTGGCATTCGCATTGATCAGTTTCTGGCTGTCCTCACGGGCCCATTTATGCAGGCCGTCGGTCGCGTCATGAATGTCGCCGTCAAAAAATTTGCCATGATCCGAATAATAAAGAACCTGACCGATCGTCGAGCAGGCGCATTTCGGAACCACGCGATAAACCACGCTTTCACTCTCGGTCATCCAGGTGCCTGGGAACCCCATATTTACTGCCTCCGCACACTGCTGCCTGTTTTTTGCAGCTTTGAATTATGTCTACCCGGTTCAAAAAACCAAAGAAAGTCTGTTTATTCGGACCTTCTTCACGGCTATTGCTATAAACAGTCCAGGAAATCAGGGTTAAATCGTTTCTGTAATGGCAAAAATCGCCTTTATCCTTCTATGCCATAAAGACCCCGAGGCGATTATTCGTCAGGCGCAGATGCTTACGGCGGCGGGCGACTATATGGCGGTTCATTTCGATGCCCGCGCCAAGCCCGAGTATTTCGAGCGGATCAAAACCGAATTGGCCGACAATCCGAATGTGACCTTCGCCAAAAAGCGGATCAAGTGCGGTTGGGGCGAGTGGTCGCTTGTGCAGGCGACGCTTTACGCTGTCGAGGCCGCAGTCCAAGCCTTTCCGCGCGCCACGCATTTCTACATGCTGTCGGGGGATTGCGCGCCGATCAAATCCGCCAGCTTTGCGCATGAGTTTCTGGATTCCGCGGATGTCGATTACATCGAAAGCTTTGATTACTTCGACAGTGACTGGATCAAGACCGGGATGAAGGAAGAGCGGCTTATTTACCGCCACTTCTTTAATGAACGGACCCAGCCCAAAAGGTTCTATGCCTCTTACAACCTGCAAACCAGGCTTGGCCTGACCCGCGAGATCCCGCGCGACATCCAGGTTCAGATCGGAAGCCAGTGGTGGTGTCTGCGCCGCCGCACGATTGAATGGATTCTTGATTTCACGCGCAAGCGGCGCGACGTGATGCGCTTCTTTCGCACGACCTGGATTCCCGACGAGACGTTTTTTCAAACGCTGGTGCCCCATCTGGTGCCCGAAAATGAGATCAGCACCCGGACCCTGACGTTCCTGATGTTCACCGATTACGGCATGCCGGTGACCTTTTATAACGATCACTACGATCTTTTGCTGGGTCAGGATTACCTGTTTGCCCGCAAGATCAGCCCTGAGGCGCTGGAACTCAAGCGACGTCTTGGCATGCTTTATGCCAATGACAGCGCCCGCTTCCAGATTTCCGACGAGGGGCGCAGTCTCTTCAAGTTTCTTTCGGCGCGAGGCCGTGATGGGCGCCGCTTTGCAAGCCGTTTCTGGGAAACCGAAAGCAGCCTCGGCCGCGAGCGCGAATTGATGATCGTGGTCTGCAAGAAATGGCATGTGGCCAAGCGTCTGCTGGACCGGATTCGCCAGGTCACGAACCTGCCCGCGATCGAGTACCTGTTTAACGAAGAGAGCACGGCCCTGCCTGATCTGGGGGGCATTCAGGCCACCTTGGCCAAACGCACGCGCCATCGCCGTGCCCTGATGCGGATGCTGTTTGATTATTACGAAACCGACCGCCTTATCGTGTGCATGGACCCCGGCAGCATTGATCTGTTGCAGGATTTCTGCGGGGACCGCGCGACCACCAGACTTTTGGAGGTACAATGCGATTTTAGCGATGAATACCTTATCGGTCATGCCATGCGCGTCGGCCTTACCGGCGAACAGACGCCCGAGGATACGCTTGCGCGGCTGTTACCGACCATCCGGGGCGACATGACCTATGAAAGCGACAGTATCCGGGATGCAGGTTTTGAAAACCATCTGATCCTGCGTCAATCCGACGAGCGCGATCAGCATGCCGATCTTCTGGTGCGCTTCCTTGATATCTCGCGCGAAAAGGCGCATGAAATCACCCGACAAGACCATCTTTTTGCAGACTGAGGACCACCATGCCCTATGCCTATGACGAGCAGAACATTTTCGCCAAGATTCTGCGCGGTGAAATCCCCAATAAGACCGTTCTGGAAACCGGGCATAGCCTGGCGTTCTATGACATCGAGCCGCAGGCGCCGGTGCATGTGCTGGTGATCCCCAAGGGGCCCTATGTCTGTCACGATCATTTCGCCCTTGCCGCGACAGATGCCGAAATCGTCGATTTCACCCGAACGGTGGGCGAGGTTTGCCGCCTGACCGGCGTGCAGCCGGGCGAGGGCGGCGATGGCTTTCGCAGCATAAGCAACGCGGGCGAGAATGGCGTGCAGGAGGTGCCGCATTACCATCTGCATATTCTCGGCGGTCGTCCGCTTGGCCGGATGCTTGCGCGCGCCAAGGACTAGAGGTTCGCGGCTTGCAGCTTTGCCGGTGTGCGCCCATATGAAGCGCAAATATTCAGGCAGGACATATAGGCAGGCCCATGATTTCTCGCACCCACGTCGGCAGCTTCCTCGATAAATCCACTGTTCAGAACGCCATTCTCGGGGTGATCCTGTTCAACGCCCTCATTCTGGGAATGGAAACCTCGGCCCCGGTCATGGATCGGGCCGGTGATCTCATCACCCTTTTGGATCAGCTTTGCCTTGCGGTCTTCGTGGTTGAAATCGCGGCCAAGCTTTTTGCACGCGGTGTGACCGGGTTTTTCTCTCGCGGCTGGAACATCTTTGATTTCGTGATCGTCGGCATCTCTCTGGTGCCCGCCACGCAAGGTCTTTCGGTGCTGCGCGCGCTGCGCATCCTGCGGCTTTTGCGGGTGGTTTCGGTTGCGCCGTCCTTGCGCCGGGTGGTCGAAGGGCTGGTCAATGCCCTGCCGGGAATGGGGTCGGTTTTCCTGCTGATGGGGATGCTGTTTTACATCGGTTCGGTCATGGCGACCAAGCTTTTCGGCGCACATTTCCCCGAGTGGTTTGGCGATCTGGGGCGCTCTGCCTATTCGCTGTTTCAGATCATGACGCTTGAATCCTGGTCGATGGGCATCGTACGCCCGGTGATGGAGGTGTTCCCCTATGCTTGGGCGTTTTTCGTGCCTTTCATCATGGTCACGACCTTTGCCGTGGTGAACCTTCTGGTCGGTCTGATCGTGAATTCAATGCAGGATGCGCACCATGCTGAGGATGTCGAAAGGACCGACAGTCATCGCGACGAGGTCGTCGGGCGGCTCGCCAGAATCGAGGCGCTGCTTCAGGCGGATCAAACCAGGCGGCGGCCAGACTAGGGTCTGATTCAGCACTTTACGCTTGGCGATAGCGCGAGGGTGCCTGTCCGAATTGCGCGGTATAGGCCCGCGAGAAATGCGAGGAACTGGCAAAGCCGGTGGCAAGTGCGATCTCGGTCAGCGACAGGCCCGAATTGCGCAGCAGGTTCTGCGCCCGCTCCAGCCGCAATTCGCGGTAATAGCCCATGGTCGTGGTGCCAAGCTTGTCCTGAAACAGCCGGTTGAGTTGCCGCGCCGACAGTCGCGCCTGTTTTGCAAGCTGATCAAGGCGCAGGGGATCGGCGATATTGCCCTCCATCGCCTCGACCGCGTCCAGAATGGCCGGAGCATGAGTGCCGACCCTCTCGACAAGCCCCGATCGCTGTGGCCCGGTGGGCGGGCGGATCTCGGTATGCATGAACCAGTCGCTGACGTGACGGGCGAAATCGGTGCCATGATGCTGGGCAATCAACGCATGCATAAGGTCCATCGGCGCGGTGCCCCCGGCACAGGTCATCCGGTCGCGGTCGATCACGTAAAGCGTGCGCTCGATCGCAAGCTGCGGCGAAATTTCGGCCAGGGCCGTGGCATATTCCCAATGCACCGTCATACGCCGCCCAGCCATTAGCCCGGCGCGCGCCAGGATGATCGGCCCGCCCGATACCCCGCCAAGGACAACCCCGGCGCGTGCCTGTCGCGTGAGCCATGCGGTGATTGGCCGGGCAGGATAAAGGGCCGGATCGCCCCCGGCGACTACAAACAGGTAATCAAGGCGAAGATCATCCCCCAGCCCCGCCTGCGGCGTTATCTCGGCGGCCCCGGAACTTGCGACCGGTCTGGCCGTGGCGGCGATGTTGATCACCTCGTACAACCTGCGCCCGGCCAAAAGGTTGGCGGCGCGCCAGGGTTCTGTCGTGGCGGCATAGGACATAAGCGCAAAGCCTTCTATCGGCAGGATGCCGATTCTCAGGGGCTAGGCCGGGTTTCGTGTAATCTTGTCCATATTTGGTACGTATGTGACTTTTTCAGGCAAGTCTATCCTTGGTTAAAACGCGATGCTGGATCAGAGACACCAACAGGATGCATCGCCTCATGCGCTACTCTGCCTTGAAAATCCTCCGCGAGGGGCTGACCGGGAACAAAGGCTGGAAACCGGTTTGGCGCGAGCCTGACCCGAAACCGGAATATGACATCGTGATCATCGGTGGCGGCGGTCATGGTCTGGCAACGGCCTATTACCTCGCCCGAGAATTCGGGATGCGCAACATCGCGGTTCTCGAAAAGGGCTGGATCGGCTCGGGCAATATCGGGCGCAACACCACGATCATCCGCTCGAATTACATGCTGCCGGGCAATGAACCGTTTTATGAAATGTCGCTCAAGCTCTGGGAGGGGCTTGAACAGGATTTCAACTATAATGCCATGGTCAGCCAGCGGTCGATCCTGAACCTGTTTCACACCGATGCACAGCGTGATGCCTTCGTGCGCCGCGCCAACGCGATGTTCCTGGCCGGTGCCGATGCCGAGCTTGCAACCACCGAACAGCTTCGCGCCGAATTGCCGTTCCTCGATTATGAAAACGCGCGCTTCCCGATCAAGGGCGGGTTGTTTCAGCGGCGGGGCGGCACGGTGCGCCACGATGCAGTGGCCTGGGGCTATGCGCGCGGTGCGGATGAACGCGGCGTGGATATCATCCAGAACTGCGAGGTGACCGGCTTTGACATCGAAAACGGCAAATGCCGCGGTGTTCAAACCTCGCGCGGTGCGATCCGTGCGCGCAAGGTCGCGGTCTGTGTCGCCGGCTCGTCGGGCCGGGTGATGGCGCAGGCGGGCATGCGCCTGCCGATCGAAAGCCATGTTCTCCAGGCGTTCGTGACCGAAGGCCTCAAACCGGTCCTGCCCGGCGTGATCACCTTCGGGGCGGGCCATTTCTACGTTAGTCAGTCCGACAAGGGCGGGCTCGTGTTTGGCGGCGATATCGACGGCTATAATTCCTATGCGCAACGCGGCAACCTGCCCGTGGTCGAGGACGTCGCCGAGGGCGGCATGGCGATCATGCCGATGATCGGGCGCGCCCGCCTGCTGCGAAGCTGGGGCGGCATCATGGATATGTCGATGGATGGCTCTCCCTTCATCGACAAAACCGATATCGACGGCCTCTATTTCAACGGCGGCTGGTGCTATGGCGGGTTCAAGGCAACGCCGGCAAGCGGCATGTGCTATGCGCATCTGCTGGCCAAGGACACACCCCACCCGGTGGCCACGCAAATGCGTCTTGACCGGTTCAGGCGCGGCAACCTGATCGACGAAAAAGGTCAGGGCAATCAGCCCAACCTGCATTGAGGCGCGCCCATATGACCTTTCATCTTTCCAAAAATACTCAAGTCCAACCGCTGACAAAGGGCACGGACGCATGATCATCAATCACCCCCTTCTTGGCCCCCGCGATGCCGCCGAATTTGTCTATCTCGGCGATGCCTCTCTGATTGAGCGCCCCGACTGGCAGGCCGACGATGCCGCCGAGGCGTTCCATGCATACGGCTATCTGCGCGACAACCCGGCGGGCAAACATGCCGAGCTTTGGTATCACGAACAGGGCGACCGCTCGTGGCTCGTGGTGACCCGCGACACCACCACCCATGAGATTACTTCGGTCGAAATGGCCCGCGATGTGGCCCGGGCAAAGGGGCGTAGCAAATGAGCCAGGTCAACCGGATCAGCGGCGGCCAGATCGACCGCGCACAAGAGTTCAAATTCACCTTCAACGGTAAAGCGATGCAGGGCCATCCCGGCGATACGCTGGCCTCGGCGCTTTTGGCCAACGGCCAGCGCCTGGTGGGGCGGTCGTTCAAATACCACCGCCCGCGCGGGATATTCACTGCCGGATCGGAAGAGCCGAACGCGCTTGTCGAGCTTCGAAGCGGTGCGCATCAGGAGCCCAACACACGCGCCACCGTGACCGAGTTGTTCGACGGGCTTCAGGCCAAAAGCCAGAACCATCGCGGATCGCTTGAACACGACCTGATGGCGGTGACGGATTTCATGTCGCCATTCCTCTCGGCGGGGTTTTATTACAAGACCTTCATGTGGCCGCGTGCCTTCTGGGAAAAGCTCTACGAGCCGATCATCCGCAAATCCGCCGGCCTTGGGCGCCTGTCGATGCAGGAAGATCCGGACATCTATGACAAGGGTTATCTGCATTGCGACCTGCTTGTGATCGGCGCCGGTCCCACGGGTCTTGTGGCGGCGCTCACGGCGGGACGTGCCGGGGCGCGGGTCATTCTGGCGGATGAGGATTTCACCCTTGGCGGGCGCCTCAATTCCGAAACGCTTGAAGTTGGCGGCGTGCCCGGTGCCGGTTGGGCCAAAGAGGCGCTGGTTGAACTGGCGGCGATGGACAACGTGCGCCTGATGTCGCGCACCACGGTTTACGGTGCCTATGATCATGGGGTTTACGGCGCGCTTGAGCGTTGCACCGACCACTTGGCAAGCTCGGGCGGCAAGCCCCGGCAAATCCTGTGGCGTGTAACGTCGAAACGTGCGGTTCTGGCGGCGGGGGCGACCGAACGCCCGATTGCCTTTGGCAACAACGACCGCCCCGGCGTGATGCTGGCCGGTTCGGTGCGCTCTTATGCCAACCGCTATGGCGTCACACCGGGCCAGCAGGTTGCGGTGTTTACCAATAACGACGACGGCTGGCGCACGGCCGCCGATCTTGTCGCCAAGGGCGTACATGTGCCCGCGATCATCGACGTGCGCGACGCGCCTGCGGTTTGCGATGTGCCGGGCGCGCGTCACATTCGCAATGCGGGTGTGGTCGATACGATCGGGCGCAAGGGGCTGAAATCGGTTACCCTGACCGATGGTCAGGTGATTCCGGTCGACTGTCTTGCGGTCTCGGGCGGCTGGAACCCAAATGTGCACCTGACCTGTCACCAACGCGGGCGGCCCGCGTGGCGCGACGATATTTCGGCCTTTGTGCCGGGGCGTGATCTTCCGCCGGGGATGGCCGTTGCGGGGGCCGCGAATGGGGCGATGACGCTGGCCGCAGCCATGGCCGAGGGCCAAAGCGTGGCCAATACCCAGATCGAGGCGCTGGGGTACAAACCAAGCAAAGCCGACCTGCCCCGCGCCGAGGACGAGCCGCGCGAGTGCGTGCCCTACTGGCATGTGCGCGAAAGCACCAAGCGCGGCTGGCTTGATCTTCAGAACGACGTGACGGTCAAGGACGTCAGGCAATCGCACCGCGAAGGCTTTCGCTCGGTTGAGCATCTCAAGCGCTATACCACGCTTGGCATGGCCACCGATCAGGGCAAGACTGCGAATATCCCGGCGCTGGCGATCATGGCGGAATGCACCGGCAAGACGATCCCGGAAACCGGCACCACGATTTTCCGCCCGCCTTATACGCCGGTGCCGATCGGCGCCCTTGGCGGCCGATCGCGCGGTCGCGATTTCCGGCCCTATCGTCTGACGCCAAGCCATAACTGGGCCAAGGAAAACGGTGCCACCTTTGTCGAGGTCGGCAACTGGCTTCGGGCGCAGTGGTTTGCCCGGCCCGGCGAAAAGGGCTGGCGCGATTCGGTTGATCGCGAGGTTCTGGCGACCCGTAAATCGGTCGGCATCTGCGACGTGACCACGCTTGGCAAGATTGACGTTCAGGGCAAGGACGCGGCCGCATTTCTCAACAAGGTCTATGCCAATGGGTTCGCCAAGCTTGCCGTGGGGCGGGTGCGCTATGGGCTTATGCTGCGCGAGGATGGCATTGCCTATGACGATGGCACCACCGCACGCATGTCGGAAAATCACTTCGTGATGACCACCACCACCGCCAATGCGGTTCTGGTGTTCCGTCGGCTTGAATTCGCGCGCCAGTGCCTCTGGCCGGATATGGATGTGCATCTGATTTCGACCACCGATGGCTGGGCACAGTTTGCCGTGGCCGGTCCCAATGCGCGCAACCTTTTGCGTAAGGTGGTGGACGAGGCGCATGATCTCTCGAACGAGGCGTTTCCGTTCATGGCCTGCGGCGAGGTGACGGTTTGCAATGGCACTCCGGCGCGGCTTTTCCGGATCTCGTTCTCGGGCGAGCTTGCCTATGAGGTGGCGGTGCCCGCGCGTTATGGAAATGCGATGATGGATGTCCTGATGCGGGCCGGGCGCGAATTTGACGCCACGCCCTATGGCACCGAGGCGCTTGGCGTGATGCGCATCGAAAAGGGTCATGCTGCCGGTAACGAACTTAACGGCCAGACCACGGCGCATAATCTTGGCATGGGCAAGATGGTCAGCCAGACCAAGGAATGTATCGGCAATGTCCTGTCGCAACGCCCTGAAATGGTGCGTGAGGATGCCGTGAAACTGGTCGGGTTCCGCCCGGTCGAAAAGGATCGCGGCCTGATTGCCGGGTCGCATTTCATCACTAGGGGCGACAAGGCGATCATGGATAACGATCAGGGCTGGATGTCGTCGGTGGCCTTTTCGCCAAGCCTTGGCCATTCCGTCGGGCTTGGCTTTATCAAGAACGGCGACACACGCATGGGCGAGATCGTGCGCGCCGTAAGTCCGGTTCACGGAACCGAAATGGAGGTCGAGATCGTCTCGGCGCATTTCATTGATCCAGCAGGAGATCGTCTTCGTGCCTGAGTATACCCTTACATCCGCCGCCCCGCTTGCGGGCACCGATATCTCTGTCGCGGGCACCCGCCTTATGGCGCCCGCCGATCTTGCGATCGTGTCGGTCGCCCTGCCACTGGGCGAGGAAAAACCCGCCGGGAAGGCGATCAGGGCGGCCTATGGCGTGGCCTTGCCCGAGGTCGGAAAATCCAGCCTGGCAAAGGATGACAGCCGACTTGTGCGTCTGGGTAGCGATCTTGCCTTTGTGATCTTTGTGCATCCGACGCCTGATGCCGAACGGGTCGTGGCCGCGCGCCTTAAGGGGGCCGCCTATACCACCGATCAGACCGACGTCTGGGTGGCGCTTGATCTTTCGGGGCCGAGTGCACGCCGCGCGCTGGAGCGGATTTGCCCGATTGACCTGCATCCCGATGTCTTTGCGATCGGGGATAGTGCGCGCACGATGATGGAGCATCTGGGTACGCTGATCATCCGCACCGGTGACGACAGTTACCGCCTGCTTTCAGGCAGCTCATCCGCAGGTTCGTTCCTGCATGCGATTGAAACCTCGCTGGCCAATATAACCTGAGTTTTATCCGCCAAGCCGACGGCACGACAGGAAAGGACAATCACCATGTATCTTGATGCCCTCACTTCTGAACGGTCCAACGCTGGAGCGGCGCTACATTCACGGCGCAGCCTGTCGGGCGATTTCCTGTTCGTGTCGCAAGGCCCGGCCATGGCCTTTGCCGCCGAGGCCTGTATCGACGTGCTGCGCTCGGCGAACCGGCTTTTGGGGCGCGAAAGCTATACCTGGGATCATGTCTGCGGTGTCGGCGGGCTTGCCGGGATCGAAGGCTGTGGCCCGGATCAGACCCTGGTGCTTGTGGGCGGGATCGAGTTGGCATGGCGACCGGTGCAGGAGGATATTGTCGCCCTGCGCCGCGCGATCCGCAATGCGGCGCGGGTTTGCCTTGTCGGCTCGGCGGTGTTTGTGCCGCTTGCTGCCGGAGTTCTTGGCGCGCGTCAGCTTGCGGTACATCCCGATTTCCGCCCCGGCGTGCAGGAAACAAGCCGCCGGATCGAATTCAGCGATCAGACCACCTGTCATCACAAGGCGCTGAGCAGCGCCATCAGTCCCGCCGCTGCCGTGCAGATGATGGTCGAGCTTGTCGGGGCACGCGATGGCGAATTCACCCGTACCAGCCTGGCGCGGTATTTGGGGCTGAGCGAGCCGGGCCGTGAGGCGCCGGCAAGCGAGCACCTGCGCTATCACCGGCTTGCGCAGGGGGATGCCACGCTGAATGGCGCGCTTCAGATCATGCTTGAGCATCTCGAGGATACTCTGAGCGTGGGGCAGATCGCCGACCTGCTTGGGGTCAGCGCCCGCAAGCTTGAACGGGGATTTGGCGATTTGTTGCGCCAGACGCCGTTGAATGTCTATCGCGACCTGCGGCTTGACCGGGCGCGCCGGTTGTTGACGCAGACAGCGATGCCGATGAACGAGGTATCGGTGGCCTGCGGCTTTTCCAATGTCTCGTTGATGAAGAAATGGTTTGTCCAGAAATACGGTGAAGCCCCGGAAGCCGTGCGGCGACAGGCCTTTGGTGCATTGCAACCGGCCTGAGCGCGGCGGGGCCTGCCCCTTTGAGGGCGCTCCCACCCGCCCGCCCCGCACCCTCAAAGGGGCTGGAAAGTCGGCCGGGCACGGGGCCTTGCGGTCGGAATGAGTATTTGGCCCAAGAAGAAGCCGGGCTATGGCCTGTGGCCCGGATTTTGCGTAGGCTTTTTGCATGGATCACAAGGGGTTTATTTCAGGGTTGCCGCGGGACATGCGTGCGGCGCTGATGGAGAGGGAAAATGCGGCCGGGCTGTGCCATCTGGCGGGGCATGTGGCGCTTGTGCTGGTCTTCGGGATATGGATCGCGCAGGGCTGGTTTCTTTGGCCGCTCGCGCTTGTCGGGCAGGGAATAGCGATTTGCTTTCTGTTCACGCTGGAGCATGAGGCCACCCATAAGACGCCGTTTCGGTCGGAGCGATTGAACGAATGGGTAGGGCGGATTGCGGGGCTTTTGCTAATTTTGCCGTTCGAGTGGTTTCGCTATTTTCACCTGGCGCATCATCGGTTCACCAATATTCCTGGCAAGGACCCCGAGCTTTTGTCCGGGGCCAGGCCTGAGACGTGCGCGGCTTATGTGATCCATGTTTCGGGGTTACCCTTTTGGGCAAGCATGATCCGGCAGGTTGTCGGCAATGCGATGGGGCGTGATCCGGGCGGCTATGTGCCCGCGCGTGCGTATCGCCGGGTGCGGCGGGAAGCGCGTGTCATGCTGGTATTTTACGGGCTGGCGGGGCTTGGTCTTCTGGTCACGCCGCTTTTGTTTTGGGTCTGGCTTCTGCCGTGCCTGCTTGGGCAGCCGTTTTTGCGGCTGTATCTGTTGGCAGAGCATGGCCGTTGTGCCTTTGTGGCCGATATGTTTGAAAATACCCGCACCACCTATACCAACAGGATTGTCCGGTTCCTGGCCTGGAACATGCCCTATCATGTCGAGCATCACGCCCTGCCGCAGGTGCCGTTTCACAAGCTTCCCGTGCTGCACGAGCAGATGCGGGAGCACCTGAAGGTGACCGCGCATGGCTATGGCGAATTCACCGCCGATTATGCCAGTCACTTGCGCTAAAGGCGCAGCCGGGGTAACCCGCGCTTGACCCGCAGTATTTGGATAAGACCGATGGATGATCTCAGAGACAAATATATCAGCCTGATTGCCAATGCCGCCGATGAGGCCGCGCTTGAGGACCTGCGCGTGCAGGCCGTGGGCAAGAAGGGCGAGATCAGCCTTCAGATGCGAGAGCTTGGCAAGATGAGCGCCGAGGAACGGCAAGTGGCCGGACCCAAGCTTAATGCCCTCAAGGATGAAATCAACAGCGCACTGGCCGCCAAGAAGCAGGGCCTGGCCGATGCCGCGCTTGATGAGCGTCTGCGCGCCGAATGGATGGATGTCACGCTTCCGGCGCGCCACCGCCGGGTGGGGACGATTCACCCCGTCAGCCAGGTGACCGAAGAGGTGACGGCGATTTTTGCCGATATGGGGTTTGCCGTGGCCGAGGGGCCGCAGATTGAAAGCGACTGGTTCAATTTCGACGCGCTGAATATTCCCGGCCATCATCCGGCGCGCGCCGAGATGGATACGTTTTACACCCATCGTGCGCCCGGTGATGATCGCCCGCCGCATGTGCTGCGCACCCATACAAGCCCGGTTCAGATCCGCACGATGCAGGATCAGGGCGCGCCTTTGCGGGTGATCGCGCCGGGCCGTGTCTATCGCGCCGATTATGACCAGACCCACACGCCGATGTTTCATCAGATCGAGGGTCTGGCGATCGACAAGGACATCAGCATGGCCAACCTCAAATGGGTGCTGGAAGAGTTCGTGAAGGCGTTCTTCGAGGTCGATGATGTCGAGTTGCGCTTTCGCGCCTCGCATTTCCCGTTCACCGAACCCTCGGCCGAGGTCGATATCCGCTGTTCCTGGGAGGGTGGCACTCTCAAGGTGGGCGAGGGCGACGACTGGCTTGAGATTCTCGGAAGCGGGATGGTGCATCCGAAGGTCTTGCAGGCCGGCAATATCGACCCCAATGAATGGCAGGGCTTTGCCTTTGGCATGGGGATCGACCGGATCGCGATGCTGAAATACGGCATCCCGGATTTGCGCGCGTTCTTTGATTCCGATCTGCGGTGGTTGCGGCATTACGGGTTTGCGGCGCTGGACGTGCCGACGCTGCATGGCGGGTTGTCGCGGTAGAGGTGATACCGCACGTCCGCCCTTCGATCTTGCCGTTGGGCGCCGCTTTGGCGGTTGCCCAAATCCCGGATCGACAGGGATCGGGCCGCCACGCCTGATCAGGCGGCGGTAAAGGGGCGCGCGATGACGCGCACCCCAATGTTTTAGCCGACGACGTTGAAATCCGGCCCATAGGGATAGCCGGTGATGTTGTCATTGCCGTCCTCGGTGATCACCAGGATATCATGTTCGCGATAGCCGCCGGCACCGGGTTGATCGGCGCCAAGCGTCAGCATCGGCTCCATCGAGATCACCATGCCCGGTTCCAACACCGTGTCGATATCCTCGCGCAGCTCAAGCCCCGCCTCGCGGCCATAATAATGGCTGAGGATACCGAAGGAATGGCCATAGCCAAAGGTCCGGTATTGCAGGAGGTCACGCTCTTCAAAGAACGTGTTGATCTTGTGTGTCACCTCGGCACAGCTTACGCCGGGCTTGAGCAGGGACATGCCATATTCATGCGCCGCGATGTTCGCCTGCCAGATCCTAAGGCTGGCGTCGTCGACTTCGCCCACGAACATGGTGCGTTCCAGCGCCACGTAATAGGCTGAAATCATCGGAAAGGCGTTCAGGCTAAGGATATCGCCACGCTCAAGCTTGCGGGCGGTGACCGGATTATGCGCGCCATCGGTGTTGAGACCCGACTGGAACCAGACCCAGCTATCGCGGTACTCGGCATCCGGAAAGCGTTTCGCAATTTCGATTTCCATCGCGTCGCGGCCTGCCATGGCGACATCAATTTCGCGGGTGCCTTCGCGCACGGCGTCGCGGATCGCATAGCCGCCCACATCGGCCACCTGGGTGCATTGCCGGATCAGGGCGATCTCGGCGGCGGATTTTCGCATCCGCTGGCGCATGGTGGCGGCGGCCAGATCAACCATGGTCACAGGCTTGAGGAAATCCTCAAGCTTGTCGCGCTGCATCAGGGTAAGGTGATCGCCCTCATAGCCGACAACCTTGCCTTCGCCCGCAACAGACTCCACGGCGCGCCAGAAGTTGTCGCGTTGCCAGTCGGTATAGGTGATGTTGTCGCAAAAACAGCGACGCCAGGGCTGGCCTGCGTCAATGCCCGCCGAGATCGTGACGCAGTCGGTTTCGGTCACGACAAGGCCATAGGGCCGACCGAAGGCGCAATAGAGAAAACCCGAGTAATAGGCGATATTATGCATCGAGGTGAAGACAACGGCGCCCGCGCCGGTCTCGGCCATGATGGCGCGCAGGCCCGCAAGCCGGGCCTCGTATTCAAAGTGGGCAAATGGCAGGGGTGCCTTTTCGCCGTTGTGGAACCGATAAAATTCAGGACGTGAAGTCATTTTGACCCTCCTACTCAAAGAAAGGTCCCGGCGTTCAGGACGGTTTGGATTGTGCGGTGCTTGTCCCCGGATATGGGGGGGGGCGACGCCATCGCCCTGCACAAACCTCTCTTCGGCTGAATCAGGTTCATAATCAAGACAATTCCCGCTAGGCTCGGACGTAAAATGGAGAGTGGCCATGAGCAGAGTGAACGGCGCTGGAAATTCAGAGGCTGGCGCCGTGATGCGTCCCGGTATGCTTAACCTCATCACCGATGTGCCGGGGCTGCGTGTCGGCAATGCAGAAGATGCCCGGATCAGGACCGGGGCCACGGTGTTGCTGGGCGATGTGCCGTTTACCGCCGGGGTGCATGTGATGGGCGGTGCCCCCGGTACCCGCGAGACCGACCTTTTGGCCCCCGACAAGACGGTCGAGCAGGTCGATGCACTTGTCCTGTCCGGCGGGTCGGCCTTTGGGCTTGATGCGGCGTCGGGTGTGGCGGATGGCTTGCGTGCGCAGGGGCGCGGCTTTGCCGTGGGGGATATCCGCGTGCCGATCGTGCCGGGGGCGATCCTGTTTGACCTGCTCAATGGCGGGGCCAAGGATTGGGCCGAAAACCCCTATAAGGCGCTTGGGGCAGAGGCGCTTGGCAATGCTGCCGGGCGATTTGAAATCGGCAGTTTCGGGGCGGGCACAGGCGCGACTACGGCGACGCTGAAAGGCGGGCTTGGCTCGGCCTCGGCTGTGTTGCCATCGGGGGCCGTGGTGGGCGCGCTTGTGGCGGTCAATGCGCTTGGCTCGGCCACGGTGGGCGAGGGGCCGCATTTCTGGGCGGCGCCGTTCGAGATCGACGATGAATTCGGCGGTCTTGGCCCCCCCGTGCGCCATGACGGTGCGGCGCTTCCACCGACCAAGCTGTCGCAGCACGCCAATACCACCATCGGCATCGTGGCCACCGATGCCGCCCTGAGCCAGGCGCAATGCACCCGCCTTGCCACCGCCGCGCATGACGGGTTCGCGCGCGCGCTTGTGCCGTCGCACACACCGATGGATGGCGACCTTGTCTTTGCCGCCTCGACGGGCGCGCGCGCACTGGACGATCCGATTGCCGAGACGCTTTTGCTGGGGCATGCGGCGGCCTGCGCCATGGCGCGTGCGATCGCCCGTGCGATCCATGCCGCCAACCCTGCGCCGGGCGATGTCCTGCCGTGCTGGCAGGCGCAATTTGGCCAGGCGTGAATCTTTTAACGCGGGACTTGCAGACTCAGGGCAAGGGGCGTATATGGCTTTCAACAGCGGCGCTCTCGGGTCCACTCCGAAAGCCCACCGGATTGATTTCGACGGGCCGCGCGCCCGTTTTTTTGTGCTTGGACGATATGACAAACGACCTGATTGCCAAAGCTGCGATTGACCGCCGGATGGCGGAGATCATCACCCCCGTGATCGAGGATCTGGGTTACGAGCTTGTGCGCGTGCGCCTTATGGGCGGCAAGACCCACACGCTTCAGATCATGGCAGAGCGCCCCGAGGGTGGCATCGAAGTGGATGATTGTGCCAGGATCAGCACCGCCGTGAGCGCGGTTCTGGATGTCGAGGACCCGATCACCGACCAATATACCCTTGAAGTGTCGAGCCCCGGTATCGACCGGCCGCTGACCCGGCTCAAGGATTTCGAGATGTTCGAGGGCTATGAGGCCAAGATCGAGACATCCGAGATGATCGACGGGCGCAAACGCTTCAAGGGCGTGCTTGCGGGCGTCGAAGACAACGAGATTCTGATCAACCTCGACGAAGGCACCATCGGGCTTGAGTTCGACTGGCTGGCCGATGCCAAGCTGGTGCTGACGGATGAGCTGATCAAGGAAATGCTGCGCCAACGCAAGGCGGCTGGCGTGATCGACGAAGACGAATTTGACGAGATCGAAACCGAAACTGATACCGGTTCTGAGGAGGACTAAGACCATGGCAATCACCTCTGCCAACCAGCTTGAGCTGTTGCAAACCGCCGAGGCCGTGGCCCGCGAAAAGATGATCGACCCCGAACTGGTGGTCGAGGCGATGGAAGAATCCCTGTCGCGCGCCGCCAAGAGCCGCTACGGCAGCGAGATGGACATTCGCGTCTCGATCGACCGCAAGACCGGTCGCGCCACCTTTACCCGTGTGCGCACCGTCGTCGAAGATGACGCGGTTGAGAACTATCAGGCGGAAATGACCGTCGAACAGGCCAAGCAGTATATGGATGACCCGAAGGTCGGCGATACCTTTGTCGAAGAGGTTCCGCCGGTTGAAATGGGCCGCATCGCCGCGCAGAGCGCCAAGCAGGTGATCCTGCAAAAGGTGCGCGAAGCCGAGCGTGATCGCCAGTACGAGGAATTCAAGGACCGCATCGGCACGATCATCAACGGTCAGGTCAAGCGTGAAGAATACGGCAATGTCATCGTCGATGTGGGCCGTGGCGAGGCGATCCTGCGTCGCAACGAAAAGATCGGCCGCGAGGCCTATCGCCCCAACGACCGTATCCGTTGCTACATCAAGGATGTGCGCCGCGAACAGCGCGGGCCGCAGATTTTCCTGAGCCGCACAGACCCGCAATTCATGGCGGAACTGTTCAAGATGGAAGTGCCGGAAATCTATGACGGCATCATCGAGATCAAGGCCGTTGCCCGTGATCCGGGCAGCCGCGCCAAGATCGCCGTGATTTCCTATGACGGCTCGATTGATCCAGTGGGTGCCTGTGTCGGTATGCGCGGCAGCCGTGTACAGGCCGTTGTGAATGAGCTTCAGGGCGAAAAAATCGACATCATTCCGTGGAATGAAGACCAGCCGACCTTCCTTGTGAACGCATTGCAGCCCGCCGAAGTCACCAAGGTGGTTCTTGACGAAGAGGCCGAGCGCATCGAAGTTGTGGTGCCCGAAGAACAGCTTTCGTTGGCGATCGGGCGTCGTGGTCAAAACGTGCGTCTGGCAAGCCAGTTGACCGGGCTTGATATCGACATCATGACCGAGGCCCAGGACAGCGAGCGTCGTCAGAAGGAATTCGAAGAGCGCACCGGCCTGTTCATGGAAAACCTCGATCTGGACGAGTTCTTTGCCCAGCTTCTGGTTTCCGAGGGCTTCACCAATCTCGAAGAGGTCGCCTATGTGGATCTTGACGAACTCTTGGTGATCGACGGCGTTGACGAAGACACCGCCAGTGAGTTGCAGGCCCGCGCCCGCGATGTGATCGAAGCCCAGGCCAAGGCGGCCCTTGAAAAAGCGCGCGAGCTTGGCGCCGAGGACAGCCTTATTGAATTTGAGGGTCTCACACCCCAGATGGTTGAGGCGCTGGCCGAAGATGACGTGAAGTCGCTTGAAGATTTCGCAACCTGCGCCGACTGGGAACTGGCCGGCGGCTGGACCACGGTCAATGGCGAGCGTGTCAAGGACGAGGGCGTGTTGGAGAAATTTGACGTCTCGCTGGAAGAGGCGCAAAATATGGTGATGACTGCCCGGATCATGCTGGGTTGGGTCGATCCCGAAGAACTCGGGCCTGAGACGGGTGAAGACGCCGCTGATGACGAGGAGATCGAGGCCTGATTTTTCAGGCCTCGGGGGCACACATGGGGCGCGCAGGGCAACCCAAAGACCGGACTGATGGTCCAGAACGCAAGTGCATCGTCACAGGCGAGGTTCAGCCCAGATATGGGCTGATCCGGTTTGCTATTGGTCCCGAAGGGCAGATTGCCCCGGATCTGATGGAAAAGCTGCCCGGGCGCGGTATCTGGGTGTCTGCGGATCGTGCGGCCTTGGAAAAGGCGGTGGCCAAAGGGCTTTTCGCCCGCGCCGCCAAACAGCCGGTTCAGGTGCCCGAGGGGCTTGCCGATCTGGTCGAGACACAGCTTGCAAAGCGGGTGATCAACCTTATCAGCCTTGCCCGCAAGGGCGGACGCGCCGTGTCTGGCTATGAAAAGGTCAAGACCATGCTGGGCAAGGAAGAGGCCCGCGTTCTTATTCAGGCCAGCGATGGGTCCGAGCGGGGAAAATCAAAGCTGAGCACGCCACAGGGCGGCTCATTCATAGGCTGGTTGACGGCGGACGAGCTGGGCCAGGCCTTTGGGCGACAAACCACGATCCATGCGGCACTGGGTGCTGGAGGTTTGTTGCAACGTGTTGTAGAGGAGGCGGCAAGACTGAAAGGTCTGCGCGTCTCGGACGGCGAGACAGCGCGCCGGAAAGGAAAGTAGAGTAATATGAGCGACAACGACGGAAAGAAACCTTTGGGTGTGCGTGGCGGCGGTTCCCGGCCGGGGAACGTGAAGCAGAGCTTCAGCCATGGCCGGACCAAGAACGTCGTGGTGGAAACCAAGCGCAAGCGCGTTGTCGTGCCCAAACCGGGCGCGGGAACGGCTGGTGCGGCTGGTGGGGCTGGCAAGCCGTCTGGTGCGGCTGGTTCGGGCAAGCGTCCCGCAGGTATCTCGGACGCCGAGATGGAGCGCCGGATGAAAGCCCTTGCCGCTGCAAAGGCGCGCGAGTCTGAGGAAGCTGCCGAACGCGAAGCCCAGGAAAAGGCCCGCGAAGAAGAGCGCATGCGCCGCCGCGAAGAGGCCGACGCCAAGGAACGCGAACAGCGCGAAGCCGAAGAACGGGCCCGCGCCAAGGCTGAAGAAGACGAGCGCAAGAAGCGCGAATCAGAGCAGGCCGCGATCAAGGCCGCCGCTGCTGCGGCAGAGCCCGACGCCGTGCCCGAAGCGCCGCGTCAGGCATCGGCCAAATCTGCACCGGCCCCGCGCAAGCAGGAACCCGAACGCGAACAACCCGCGCGCCGCAACAAAGGCCGTGGCGGTGACGATAGTCGTCGCGGTGGCAAGCTGACCCTTAATCAGGCGCTTTCGGGCGGTGAAGGCGGTCGACAGAAATCCATGGCCGCGATGAAGCGCAAACAAGAGCGCGCACGTCAAAAGGCGATGGGCGTGAATGTCGAGCGCGAAAAGGTCGTGCGTGACGTACAGCTGCCTGAAACGATTGTGGTCTCCGAGCTTGCCAACCGTATGGCCGAGCGCGTCGGCGATGTCGTCAAGGCGCTGATGCAGAACGGCCTGATGATGACGCAGAACGAAACCATTGACGCCGATACCGCCGAGCTGATCATCGAAGAATTCGGCCATCGCGTTGTGCGGGTGTCGGATGCCGACGTGGAAGACGTCATCGCGCAAGTCGAAGACGATCCCAAGGATCTTGAGCCGCGCGCGCCGGTGATCACCATCATGGGTCACGTCGACCACGGCAAAACCTCGCTTCTGGACGCGATCCGCAACGCCAAGGTTGTCGCGGGCGAGGCCGGCGGCATCACCCAGCATATCGGCGCCTATCAGGTGACAACCGAGAGCGGTGCCTTGCTTACGTTCCTCGATACACCCGGTCACGCGGCCTTTACGAGCATGCGTTCGCGCGGGGCCCAGGTGACGGATATCGTGGTTCTGGTGGTGGCGGCGGATGACGCCGTGATGCCGCAGACGATCGAGGCGATCAACCACGCCAAGGCGGCGCAGGTGCCGATGATCGTGGCGATCAACAAGATCGACAAGCCCGATGCCAACCCCGACAAGGTGCGCACCGATCTTTTGCAGCATGAGGTCATCGTCGAGGCGATGTCCGGCGAAGTGCAGGATGTCGAAGTGTCGGCCGTGACCGGTCAGGGACTTGATGAATTGCTTGAGGCGATAGCGCTTCAGGCCGAGCTTCTGGAGCTGAAGGTGAACCCGAACCGGGCCGCCGAGGGCGCTGTGATCGAAGCGCAGCTTGACGTGGGCCGTGGCCCCGTGGCGACGGTTCTGATCAAGAAGGGCACGCTGCGTCTTGGTGATATCTTTGTTGTCGGACAGCAATACGGCAAGGTCCGTGCGTTGATCAATGACCGTGGCGAGCGCGTCAAGGAAGCAGGGCCATCGACCCCGGTCGAGGTTCTGGGTCTGAACGGCACGCCCGAAGCGGGCGACGTGTTGAACGTCGTCGAGACCGAGGCGCAGGCGCGCGAAATCGCGGAATATCGCGAGAGCGCCGCGAAAGAAAAGCGCGCTGCTGCCGGTGCCGGCACCTCGCTCGAACAACTTCTGGCCAAGGCCAAGCAGGACGAGAACGTCAAGGAGATGCCGATTGTCGTCAAAACCGACGTTCAGGGCTCTGCCGAGGCGATCGTTCAGGCGATGGAAAAGATCGGCAACGACGAGGTTCGCGTGCGGGTGCTTCATTCCGGGGTTGGTGCGATCACCGAATCCGATATCGGCCTTGCCGAGGCATCGGGTGCGCCGGTCTTTGGCTTTAACGTCCGGGCCAATGCGCCCGCGCGCAACAGCGCCAACCAGAAGGGTGTCGAAATCCGCTATTACAGCGTGATTTACGATCTCGTGGATGACGTCAAAGCCGCGGCATCGGGACTTTTGGGCGCGGAAATCCGCGAAAAGTTCATCGGTTACGCCAAGATCAAAGAGGTCTTCAAGGTTACGGGCGTCGGCAAGGTCGCCGGTTGTCTTGTCACCGAAGGTGTTGCGCGCCGCTCTGCCGGTGTGCGCCTCTTGCGCGACGATGTGGTGATTCACGAAGGTACGCTCAAGACGCTCAAGCGCTTCAAAGACGAAGTGCCCGAGGTTCAATCCGGTCAGGAGTGCGGGATGGCGTTCGAAAACTACGACGATATCCGCCCCAACGACGTGATCGAGATTTTCGAGCGCGAAGAAGTCACGCGCACCCTGGCCTAAGCGTCACGCGTCTGATCAAAGCAAAAGGGCAGCCGATGAGGCTGCCCTTTTTGTTTGTTGAACAAGGCGTTAGCTTTATGACGCTATTGGCCCTGTCACGCGGCGCTTGTGACCGGGCGACCGGAATACACCCGATTGCCGACCCGGACCTGAATGAACCCATTGGTCAGCAAGCCCACAAAAATCCCCTGAATGGACGTGCAAGATCCAACCTGAATTGTACGAAGCATGTTTCCTCCCCAGATGAACATGAGCAAAAAAGTTGGCAGACATTTAAAGCTAATGTGGATTGTCCCCAATTTTGTACAAATGTCACGTAAATCTTAAGAATGTTCAGAAATACATCCTAAAGCGCGTCGATTTGCACCGAGATACATCCATGGGCGGCATGCGCCATCTTCGCCATCAAAGCCAATCGCGCAGGATGGGAATCAGGGGAATATCCGCAGGCGGCATCGGATAGGATTTAAGATCCTGCGCGCGCACCCATTTCAGGGTCTGGCCCTCGCGCCCCTGCGGTATGCCTTGCCATTTGCGACAGGCGAACAGCGGCATCAGAAGGTGAAAATCGTCATAGGAATGGCTGGCAAAGGTCAACGGGGCAAGGCAGCTTGCCCAGGTGTTGATGCCAAGCTCTTCTTCCAACTCGCGGATCAGTGCGTGTTCGGGGCTCTCGCCGGGTTCTACCTTGCCGCCGGGAAATTCCCACAGCCCCGCCAGGGATTTCCCGGCGGGGCGTTGGGCCAAAAGGACGCGGCCATCGACATCAATCAGCGCGACGGCAGAGACAAGAACGACTTTCATTGGCAAACCTTCGGGCTCGGCCTTAGGACCGGTAATCGGCATTGATGTCGATATAGCCGTGGGTCAGATCGCAGGTCCAGACCGTGGCGGTACCTCCGCCGAGGCCAAGATCGACGTGAATTTCGATGTCCTGATTTTTCATGTAGGCGGCGGCGCCTTCCTCGTCATATTCCGGGCTGACCCAGCCATCCTTGGCCACAAGCATCTCGCCAAACCAGATCGACAGGGTGTCGCGATCGGCGCGTGCGCCGGATTTGCCGACTGCCATGACGACTCGGCCCCAGTTGGGGTCTTCGCCGGCAATGGCGGTTTTGATCAGCGGCGAGTTGGCGATGGCTTTGGCATGAACATGCGCCTCGGCATCGCTGGCGGCACCGGTCACGGAAATCTCGACGAATTTGGTTGCCCCTTCGCCGTCGCGCACAACCTGATGGGCAAGGTCAAGCATGACGCGGCGCAGCCCTTCCATGAAACCGATGTTGTTTTCGGTCACACGGATGCCCGAAGCCCCCGTCGCGGCCACCAAAAGGGTGTCCGAGGTCGAGGTGTCGCTATCGACGGTGATACAGTTGAAGGTGGTCCGGTTAAGCGCGGTAACGGTGCTTTGCAGGATCGCCTGATCAATCGCGGCATCGGTGAAGATATAGACAAGCATCGTCGCCATATCGGGCGCGATCATGCCAGAGCCCTTGGCGATCCCGGCGATATGAACCGCTTGCCCGTCGATCATCACGGTCTCGGACGAGCCTTTGGGAAAGGTGTCGGTGGTCATGATGGCGCGCGCCGCGCCGCTTATCCCATCGGGGCTAAGCGCACCCTTGAGGGTGTCGATGCTGTCGATGATGCGCTGATGCGGAAGCGGCTCGCCGATCACGCCGGTCGAGGAAGAAAATACCCGCGCGGTGGGCACGCCAAGCCGTTCGGCAACGGCCCCCGTGACGGCCTCGACGGATTTGTCGCCGACACTGCCGGTGAAGGCGTTCGCATTGCCTGAATTCACGATGATGGCCGCGCCTTCGGTTGGGTCGCCGCCAATCTTGGCCTGACAGTCAAGCACTGCCGCCGACCGCGTTGCAGAGCGCGTGAACGCCCCGGCAATCGCCGTTCCCGGCGCAAGCGTGACCAGCATCACGTCGGTGCGCCCCTGATAACGCACCCCGGCCGAGGTCGTGGCGAAATTCACCCCGCCGATGGTCGGAAGATCGGGAAAGGCGGCTGGGGCAAGCGGTGAAAGCGGCGGGGTGGCGCCCATGATTCATTTCTCCAGAAGATCGGTTTTGTTGATCAGCGCCGGATCATAGGCGCTTGTGTCTGTGCGGGTAATTTCGGTGTTTTTCTCAAGTCCGGCCACGTAATCGTTGAAAGCGGCCTGACGGATATCGTCCAGCAGTTCGTCGCGCACCTCGTCCAGCGTGGGGCGTTCCATGACGCGGGTCTCGTTGAGCTTGATCACATGCCAGCCGAATTGCGTCTGAACCGGGGCTGAGACCTCTCCGGGTTCAAGCTTGGCGGCGGCATCAAAGAATTCCTGCACCATCACGCCCTCGCTGAACCAGCCAAGATCGCCGCCACCGGGGCCCGAGGGGCCCGTGGAATGTTCCTGAGCGAGTGCCGCAAAATTCGCGCCACCTTCAAGCTCGGTGATCAGCGTCTTGGCTTCGTCCTCGGTCTCGACCAGGATATGAGCGGCCCGGTATTCGGTTTCCTGTTCGGCGCTGGTATATTTGGCCTCATAGGCGGATTGCAGGGCCTCGTCGGTCAGGGCGGTCTCAAGAACGTCGTCGATCACATCGCCAGCCGTCACGGCGCGGGTTTCGTTTTCAAGGCGAAGCTTGGCGGCGGTGGACAGTGGCCCCTCGTGGGCCTGCATCAAAAGGGTTTGCTGGATCAGCTGATCGAGAACACCCTTGAAAAGAACCTCGGGCGGAAGTTGGTCGTAATTCGCAGGCAGACTGTTGCGCAGGGCAAGAACATGGCCAAGCGTGATCGTACTGTCACCGACCGAGGCCATGACGGTATCCAGTGTCGGGTCGTCCTGTGCCGCGACCGCAGAGCAGAGCGCAAAGCTTGTGATCAGCGCGGTGGCAGACAAATGGCGAAGGCGTGTGAACATGAAGATATTCCTTTGACGATACTGCTATGGCGGCCACACGGGCGCGCAACGTTGACACTCTGTCGGCGGCCCCTTACATCGCCTTAGGATAAAGGCAAAACCGCGCTCTTTCGCCCGTTGTAGGGTGACCGGGGAAGCGGGGCAAGTAATTGCCTGTCACGGATAGTCAAAACACCGGAACGGATAAAAAATGCTGGGTATTTCAACGGTCGCCAAAAAGATCTTCGGAACGCCGAATGACCGAAAGATCAAGGCGACACGGCCGCTGGTCGAAAAGATCAACGCGCTGGAACCCGAGTTTGAAGCACTCAGCGATGCCGGGCTGATTGAAAAGACAGAAGAATTCCGCAAGCGGATCGCCTCGGGCGAGAGCCTTGATGCGCTTTTGCCAGAGGCCTTTGCCAATTGCCGCGAAGGTGCGCGCCGGGCGCTTGGCCTGCGGGCGTTCGATGTACAGCTGATGGGCGGGATTTTCCTGCATCAGGGCAACATTTCCGAGATGAAGACCGGCGAAGGCAAAACGCTTGTGGCGACCTTTCCGTCCTATCTTAACGCATTGTCCGGGCGCGGCGTGCATGTGGTCACGGTCAACGATTACCTTGCGCGGCGCGATGCCGAGTGGATGGGCAAGGTGTTTGCCGCCCTTGGCATGACCACCGGTGTTGTCTATCCGCAACAACCCGAGGCCGAGAAAAAGGCCGCCTATGCCGCCGATGTGACCTATGCCACCAACAACGAGCTTGGCTTCGACTATCTGCGCGACAACATGAAATCCTCGCTCGAAGAGATGAACCAGCGCGGCCACAACTTTGCCGTGGTCGATGAGGTGGACAGCATCCTGATCGACGAGGCGCGCACGCCGCTTATCATTTCGGGCCCAAGCCAGGACCGAAGCGAACTTTACCTGACAATCGACGCGCTGATCCCCGAATTGCAGGACGACCATTTCGCGATTGACGAAAAGACCCGCAATGTCACCTTCACCGAAGAGGGCAACGAGTTTCTTGAGCAACTTCTGCTGACGCGGGGCGTTCTGGAAGAGGGGCGTTCGCTTTATGACCCGGAAAGCACCACGATCGTGCATCACGTCAATCAGGGGCTGCGCGCGCACAAGCTTTTCCAGAAGGACAAGGATTACATCGTGCGTGACGGCGATGTCGTTCTGATTGACGAATTCACCGGCCGGATGATGGCCGGTCGGCGGTTGTCCGAGGGGCTGCATCAGGCGATTGAGGCCAAGGAGGGATGCAAGATCCAGCCCGAGAACGTGACCCTCGCGCAGGTGACCTTTCAGAACTATTTCCGTCTTTATGACACGCTGTCGGGCATGACTGGCACCGCCGTGACCGAGGCCGAGGAATTCCTTGAAATTTACGGTCTTGGCGTGATCGAAGTGCCGACCAACCGGCCGATTGCCCGGATCGACAAGGACGACGCGGTATACCGCACGACCACAGACAAGCTTAACGCGATCATCGAGACAATCCGCGAGGCGCATGACAAGGGGCAGCCAACCCTCGTTGGCACCACCTCGATCGAAAAGTCGGAATTGCTCAGCGGGCTTCTGACCGAGGCGAAGATTCCGCATAACGTCCTGAACGCGCGCCAGCATGAAAAAGAGGCGCAAATCGTCGCCGATGCCGGTAAACTTGGTGCCGTGACCATCGCCACCAACATGGCCGGGCGCGGGACTGACATCAAGCTTGGCGGCAATGTCGACTTCAAGATCATGGAGGCAATCGCCGCCAATCCCGAGGGCGATCCCGAAGAAATCCGCGAAAAGATCGAGGCCGAACATGCCGCCGATGAAGAGGCTGTGAAAGCCGCAGGTGGGCTTTTCGTTCTGGCCACCGAGCGCCATGAAAGCCGCCGTATCGACAATCAGCTGCGCGGTCGTTCCGGTCGTCAGGGCGATCCCGGCATGTCGGCATTCTTCCTGAGCCTCGAAGACGACCTTATGCGCATTTTCGGAAGCGAGCGTCTGGAAAAGGTGCTTTCGACGCTTGGCATGAAGGAAGGCGAGGCGATCATTCACCCCTGGGTGAACAAATCGCTTGAACGCGCGCAGGCCAAGGTCGAGGCGCGCAACTTTGATATTCGCAAGCAATTGCTCAAGTTCGACGATGTGATGAACGAACAGCGCAAGGTGGTGTTCAAACAGCGTCTGGATATCATGAAGGCCAGCGATCTGTCCGAGATCATCGAGGACATGCGCGGCGAGGTGATCGACGATCTGGTTGACACCTATATGCCGCCCAAGACCTACGCCGATCAATGGAATACCGAAGGGCTTCATGCGGCGGTGATGGAGCGGCTTAACCTGGATCTGCCGGTGATCGACTGGGCCGCCGAAGAGGGCGTTGACGATGAAGAGATCACCGAGCGCCTTGAACGGGCGGCCGATGAGATGATGGCCGCCAAGGCCGCTGCCTTTGGCCCCGAAAGCATGCGGATGATCGAAAAGCAGGTCTTGCTTCAAACCATCGACAGCAAATGGCGCGAGCATCTTCTGACGCTTGAACATCTGCGCAGCGTCGTAGGCTTTCGCGGTTATGCACAGCGCGATCCACTGAACGAGTACAAGAACGAAGCGTTCCAGCTGTTTGAAAGCATGCTCAACAGTCTGCGCGAGGATGTGACCCAGAAGCTGGCACAGATCCGCCCGATGACAGAGGAAGAGCAAAAGGCCCTGATGCTGGAAATGGCCGCACAGCGGGCCGCGATGGAAGCGCCTGCGCATGACGCAACGCCCGCTGAAAACCCGGAAAACGCTGCCAACGGATTTGTTGAATCCGATCCCAGCACATGGGGAAATCCGGGCCGGAACGAGCTTTGCCCCTGTGGGTCAGGCAAGAAGTTCAAGCATTGTCACGGGCGGCTGGCCTGAGCCGCCCGCCTGAATGACTCCGTTTCTTCGCCACACGACAGCCTTTTTTGATCAATAGCCTCTCCCGTAACCCCTCAAAGGTATGGGAGAGCGTTATGGCCAAGTATCGTCGTTATATCACCGCTGGCGGTATCCTCGTCTGTGCGCTTGGAATTGGCTATTTCATGCAGGCGGGCCGTTCGGGGGCCCAATCACCCGATGCCACGGCCATATTTGATGTCGGCGAGCCCGAGATCAAAATCACTCAGATCACGTTGACCTCGGCGGCGCCGACGCCACCTGCTGCTATGCCCGAGCCCGCGGCCTTGCCTGCGGCGCCGGTGACACTGGCCCTGGCCACCGATGAACTGCTTGCCGATAACTTTCCCGAGGAAGAGAGTGTTCCGGGGTTTGCCTGCGACTACACGATGACAGCCGAGCCGCTGGCCGCCGCGATGGTGAAGGTCACGCTTGATGCGCCCTGCATGATCAACGAGAAATTCACCCTGCATCAAAGCGGCATGATGTTTACCGAGGTGACGGACGATAAGGGCCAAAGTGTTCTGACCGTTCCCGCGCTTGGTGAGAATGCTGTTTTCATCGCCTCCTTTGCCAACGGCGAAGGGGCGATCGCGACGGCTGTGGTCGATACATTTGCCTATTACGACCGCTTTGTGGTGCAATGGGGTGGCCAGAGCGGCATGAAGATTCATGCGCTGGAATACGGCGCTGATTTCGGTGATCAGGGTCACGTCTGGGACAATGCCGCCTATGACATGGCGCGGGCCGCCCATGGCGAAGGCGGGTTCCTGACCCGGCATGGGGCGCCTGATCTGGACAATGCTCTCTTGGCCGAGGTCTATACCTTTCCGACCGGGACCGCGCTGCGTGCCGGCGACGTGAGCCTGCGGGTCGAGGCCGAAGTGACCGCGGGCAATTGCGGACGCGACCTTGAGGCGCAAACCATCGCCACGGGTGGTGAGAGTGGCCTCAAGGTACAGGATATCGTGCTGGCGATGCCGGATTGCGATGGCATCGGTGACTTTCTGGTGTTGAATAATCTGTTCAATGACCTGAAGGTTGCGCGGAACTAATTGCGCAGCATTCGGGGGGCATTCTATGACAATGGTCCGTGTGGCGATCTTCGCCGCACTTTTTGTATTTGCCAGGGTGCTCCCCCTGGCGGCGCAGGACGTGACCCTCAGGTCCCATGACGGAGATGTCGAGATTTCCGGCAATCTTCTTGGCTTTGACGGAGAGTTTTACCGCCTCGACACTGTTTATGGCGAGTTGACGGTCGATGGATCGGGGGTTGCCTGCGAGGGGCCGGGGTGCCCCAACCTTGAGAATTACGTGGCGCGGCTGGTGTTTTCCGGCGCCCCGACAATTGGCAAGGTCCTGATGCCTGCGCTGATCGAGGCCTTCGCCATTCGTGGCGATTATGACGTGATCCGCCACGAGAATAGTGACACAGAGATAAGCTATGCCCTGAGCACCCGCAAAACCGGCGATCTTATCGGCGAGTTCACTTTTCGCCTTACCAATACGGATGAGGGGTTCGCCGATTTGCTGGCCAATGAGGCCGATATCGCCATGACACTGCGAGAGGCGCGCAGCGATGAACTTAGCCATGCCAAGGCCGCCGGGCTGGGGGATCTGACAAGGCCGGGGCGGGCGCGGGTGCTGGCGCTGGATGCGTTGATACCCGTGGTTGCGGCAAGCAACCCGGTGCAGGGGATCACCATGGCGCAGTTGGCACAGGTGCTGGATGGTCGGCTTGTCAATTGGAACGCGCTTGGCGGCCCGGATGCGCCGATTGACCTGCACCTGTGGGACGAACGCACCGGTATTGGCCAGGCCAGTGTCGATCAGTTGCTCGGCCCCAAGGGCCTTCCGAGTACGAGCCGCATCCGGCGCCATGCCAACGGTGCAGAGTTTGAAGAGGTCGTCGCGCGCGATCCCTTTGCCCTTGGGCTGACCACGCGATCCGAGCAGGGCGATACCTGGGAGCTGGCCCTGACGGGGGCATGCGGCTTTGCGCTCAAAGCGACGCGCCGTGCGGTCAAGACCGAAGACTATCCGCTGACCGCGCCGCTGTTTCTCTATCTTCCGGCGCGGCGGTTTCCCAAGCTGGCGCGCGAGTTTCTGGCCTACCTGCGCGACCCTTCCGCGCAACTCGTGATCCGTCGGGCCGGCTTTGTCGATCAGGCACCGGAAGAAATCGAGATCAATGCCCAAGGCGACCGTTTTGCCAACGCCATTGCACAGGCAGGAACAGAGGTCGGATTGCAGGAACTCCAGCGGATGGTGCAGGTTCTGTCGCCGCTCAAGCGGTTGACCACCACCTTCCGGTTTGAACCGGGATCGGTGCGCCTTGACGCGCAATCGCGCTCGAATGTGGAACAATTGGCGCGCTCGCTCGAGCTTGGGCTTTATGATGCGCGGCGGTTGGTTTTTGTGGGGTTCAGCGACGGCGATGGCGCGGCGGGACCGAACAGGGACATTGCCCTGCGCCGCGCCGAGACCGTGCAACGCGCGGTGGCGCGGGCCGCGGAGACCGCCAATCTCGACAGGATCGCAGTCGAGGTTGATGCCTTTGGCGAAGCGATGCCGATGGCCTGTGATGACACCGCATGGGGCCGACAGGTGAACCGCCGGGTCGAGGTCTGGGTGCGCTGATGTGCGGGACCGGCACAGAAAAGCCGGATGAGCATCACAGATATCCGTCGGATCGAAAGCTTATTTCGCAGGATTTCCCGATGATGATATGGTCATGCAGGGTGATGCCCATGGTCGCGGCTGCGGCCGCGATCTGTTGGGTCATATCAATATCGGCCCCCGAGGGTGTCGGATCGCCCGATGGATGATTATGGACCAGGATAAGCGCGCTCGCATTTAGCTGAAGTGCGCGTTTCACCACCTCGCGCGGATAGACCGGAACGTGATCGACCGTGCCCTCGGCCTGTTGTTCATCGGCAATAAGGATGTTCTTGCGATCAAGGTAAAACACCCGGAATTGCTCGGTCTCGCGATGCGCCATGGTGGTGTGGCAGTAATCCAGAAGCGCACCCCAGGACGACATAACCTGGCGGCGCAGGACCTTGGCCCGCGACAGGCGATGCGCTGCGGCCTCGACGATCTTCAGTTCGGCTATCACCGCCTCGCCGACGCCGGGAAGGGCCGCAAGCTGATCCGGGGTGGCCGAGAGGGCGCCGTTGAAATCGCCGAATGTCTCGATAAGCTTATGCGCCAGCGGTTTTACATCCCGGCGCGGAATGGCGCGGAACAGGACGAGTTCCAACATCTCGTAATCCGGCATCGCCTGTGCGCCGCCTTCGAGGAAGCGTGCTCGCAACCTCTGGCGGTGATCGCGGATATAGGAGGGCAGCTTTCCCGGATCGAGCGGCGTGGTTTCCATGGCTTCATCGCCGACAAAAAGCGGCAGCGGTATCTCTGAAAAGGCGCGAGGATCACTCATGCCAGAACCCTCCCTGATCAGGGTTAGCGAATGGTTAACCGGTGCTATGTGGCCGTCGCAAAATAAAAAGGCGCGCCCTGGGGCGCACCTTTGAAATCAAGAAGGGATTGTCAGTGCCTTAGCTTTTCATCGAGTCCCAGAAATTCTTGACCGACGAAAAGAAGCTTTTGCTTTCGGGGTTGTTGTCCTCTGACATCGCCTCGAATTCACGCAGCAGCTCTTTTTGTTTGCTGGTCAGGTTCACCGGGGTCTCGACTGCCAGTTCGATGAACATATCACCGGCGCCCCCGCCGCGAAGGGCAGGCATGCCTTTCCCGCGCAAACGCATCTGGCGCCCGGTCTGGCTTCCTGCCGGAATTTTCACGCGGCTGCGACCGCCATCAATCGTCGGCACTTCGATATCTCCGCCAAGCGCGGCTTTGATGACCGATACAGGGACGCGACAAAAGAGGTTGGTTTCTTCGCGTTCGAACAAGTCGTGCCTTGCAACCTCGATAAAGATATACAGATCCCCGGCCGGGCCGCCGCGCATGCCCGCCTCGCCTTCTCCGGCAAGACGGATACGGGTGCCGGTTTCAACACCCGCAGGGATGTTGACGCTAAGCGCGCGCTCTTTTTGCATGCGCCCCTGACCCTGGCAGGATTTGCAGGGGTTCTTGATGATCTGGCCCAGACCGCCACAGGTCGGGCAGGTGCGTTCGACGGTGAAAAATCCTTGCTGCGCGCGCACCTTGCCCATGCCTGAACAGGTGGGGCATGTGGTCGGCTCTGCGCCGCCCTCGGCGCCGGTCCCCTGACAGGAGTCACAGGCAACGGCAGTCGGCACCTTGATGGTCTTTTGCAGGCCCGAATAGGCGTCTTCCAGCGTGACGCGCAGGTTGTAACGCAAGTCAGACCCGCGCGCGGCGCGCTGGCGTCCGCCACCGGCACGTCCGCCACCCATGAAGTCGCCAAACAGGTCGTCGAACACGTCGGAAAAGGCGCTGGCGAAATCGCCTTGCCCACCGCCCATGCCGCCGCCGGGGCGCGGGCCGCCCATGCCGCCTTCAAACGCGGCATGACCGAAGCGATCATAGGCCGCCTTCTTGTCGGGGTCTTTCAGCGCATCATAGGCTTCGCCCGCCTCTTTGAACTGGCGTTCAGAGTCGGGGTTGTCAGCATTGCGGTCGGGGTGAAGTTCCTTGGCCTTCTTGCGGTAGGCCTTTTTGATCTCTTCCGCCGAGGCGCCCTTGGATAGCCCAAGCACTTCGTAATAATCACGTTTGGCCATCGGGGATCTCCTTTTGACGGATCGTCAGGGTGCGGTCCGGCAGTGCGCCAAACCGCCCCTGATCAATCCTTGACGTGCCTTAGGCGCGCTTGTTGTCGTCGAGATCCTCGAAATCGGCGTCGAGGATGTCATCGTCGTCGGCACCGGCACGATCCGCTGCGGCGGGTTCGCCCTCGGCCTCTTCCTGGCTTGCCTTATAGATGGCTTCGCCGAGCTTCATCGCGGCCTCGGTCACGTTCTGGATGCCGGACTTGATCTTGCCAGCGTCCTCGCCTTCCAGCTCGTCCTTGAGCGCGGCGATTGCCAGCTCGATCGCCTCGATCGTGGTCGGGTCTACCTTGTCGGCATGCTCTTCCATCGATTTTTCGGTCGAGTCGATCAGGCTCTCGGCCTGGTTCTTGGCTTCGACCAGCTCGCGACGGGCCTTGTCTGACTCGGCGTTTTCCTCGGCGTCGCGAACCATCTTTTCGATGTCCTCGTCGCTAAGGCCGCCAGAGGCCTGGATCGTGATCTTCTGCTCTTTACCAGTGCCCTTGTCCTTGGCCTGAACCGAGACGATGCCGTTGGCGTCGATGTCAAAGCCGACCTCGATCTGCGGCATGCCGCGCGGCGACGGCGGGATGTTTTCAAGGTTGAACTGGCCCAGCATCTTATTGTCTGCGGCCATCTCACGCTCGCCCTGGAACACGCGGATCGTCACGGCCGACTGATTGTCTTCGGCGGTCGAGAAGATTTGCGATTTGTTCGTCGGGATGGTGGTGTTGCGGTCGATCAGGCGGGTAAAGACACCGCCCAGCGTTTCGATACCAAGCGACAGAGGCGTCACGTCAAGAAGAACAACGTCCTTGACGTCGCCCTGCAGAACACCGGCCTGAATGGCGGCGCCCATGGCGACAACCTCGTCGGGGTTCACGCCTTTGTGGGGCTCTTTGCCGAAGAACTTGGTAACTTCCTCGATCACTTTGGGCATCCGGGTCATCCCGCCGACAAGAACGATCTCGTCGATTTCACCGGCTTTCATGCCGGCGTCTTTCAGGGCTGCAGCGCAGGGCTTCATCGAGGCCTTGATCAGGTCATTGACCAGGCTTTCAAGCTTGGCGCGGGTCAGCTTGACCACCATGTGAAGCGGCGACCCATCCGAACCCATCGAGATGAACGGCTGGTTGATTTCGGTTTGCGAGCTGCTGGAAAGTTCGATTTTGGCTTTCTCGGCGGCCTCTTTCAGGCGTTGCAGGGCCATCTTGTCCTTGGTCAGGTCAACGCCGTGCTCTTTCTTGAACTCGTCCGCCAGATAGTTGACGATCCGCATGTCGAAATCTTCACCGCCAAGGAAGGTGTCGCCATTGGTGGCTTTCACCTCGAACAGGCCGTCGTCGATTTCAAGGATGGTTACGTCGAATGTACCGCCGCCAAGGTCGTAGACCGCGATGGTGTGGGTGTTTTCCTTGTCCAGACCATAGGCAAGCGCGGCTGCGGTCGGTTCGTTGATGATGCGCAGCACCTCAAGACCGGCGATCTTGCCGGCGTCCTTGGTGGCCTGACGCTGAGCGTCGTTGAAATAGGCCGGGACGGTGATGACAGCCTGTGTCACCTCTTCGCCAAGATAGCTCTCGGCGGTCTCTTTCATTTTCCCAAGGATGAAGGCCGAAATCTGGCTGGGCGAATACTTCTCGCCGCGCGCCTCGACCCATGCATCGCCGTTGCCGCCATCAATGACGTTGAACGGCATGTTCTTCTTGTCCTTGGCCAGATCCGGGTCGTCCGAGCGACGACCGATCAGACGCTTGACGCCAAATACAGTGTTTTCGGGGTTGGTCACGGCCTGCCGTTTGGCGGGCTGGCCGACAAGGCGCTCGCTTTCGGTGAACGCGACGATAGACGGCGTGGTGCGCGCGCCTTCGGAGTTCTCGATCACACGTGCCTGGCTACCATCCATGATGGCGACACAGCTGTTCGTGGTTCCAAGGTCAATACCAATAACTTTGGCCATTTTATTCGATCCCTTCATACTTAGGCGATGTGGCGGAAACCTGACCCGTTTCGGCATCAAATCCCCGGTTGAGTGACGGCGCCAGACGAGGCATTACCGCGTTTCTGGGCGTATATAGGCAGAGCATGGTAACGCTGCAAGCGGTGCAAGGGTGTGGATTCCGCAAATTTGCCCTAAATTACTCATGGCCCGGCAAAAAAGAGGCAATTGCAATGGCAGAGCCAACGCTTGTTGTAGGCGGTGTTGATATTTACAAAGGCTGGCTTGACGGGGATGCGCAGGCCACCCTGGTAGAGGACCTGCGCGCCGTGGTGTCGCAGGCGCCGCTGTTCTCGCCCCAAACCCCCTATGGCAAGCCGATGAGCGTGCGGATGACATCGGCGGGCAAGTACGGCTGGTATTCCGACCGGCGCGGGTATCGCTATGAGGCGAGGCATCCGCAGGGTCAGCCATGGCCGCCGATCCCGCCTTCGGTGCTGGCGATCTGGGCGGCACTGGTCGGCCCGCAGAGGATGCCCGATTGCTGCCTGATCAATTATTACAAGCCGGATGCACGGATGGGGATGCATCAGGATCGCGACGAGGCCGACTTTGGCTGGCCGGTCCTATCGGTCTCGCTTGGCGATGATGCCTTGTTCCGGATTGGTGGCGTCGCCAGGGGCGGGGCAACCTCTTCGGTCTGGCTTGGATCGGGGGATGTGGTGGTGATGGGCGGCGCGGCGCGCCTGTGCTATCACGGCATAGACCGGATCAGGCCGGGCACATCGGCGCTTTTGCAGGGCGAAGGGCGGATAAACCTGACCTGTCGGGTGGTGGATTAGCGGCGCGCATTCCAGCTGCTTGAGGCGTATTGCCGGGTGTAAAATTCGCCCATCAGACCGATCACCAAAAAGGTGATGGACAGGTAGATCGCGTATTCGAGCGAGGTTTTATGTGGCATATAGTTTATGAATACAAAGCCGCGTGCCTGGTCGATAATGTGAAACAGCGGATTCCAGTCAAACAGGTTTAACATAAAGGTCGGCAGGGTGTTGACCACGAACATCTTGCCCGAGGCGATCATGTTGGCGCGTTGATAGACGGTCGTGAAAATACCGACAAATCCAGGAAACCAGGGTTTGATTGCAAGCAGGACAAGACCGACCGAAACCCCGCTGAACCATGCCAGCAAAAGCATGCCAAAGGCCGCAATCGGGCGTTCTATATCAAACGGCGTAAAGCCGACGTGATAGACGAACAGGATCACGAACATCGAAAGCGCCTGGATATAAAGCACGCCGATGGCAGCGGCGCTTATCGAGATGATGGTGTTCATCGGCGCGTGCTGCATCATTGGCGATGACGGCCCCTCGGCCCCGACCACCGCGCCCAAGGCCTTGATGTGGGTCAGGTACATGAAAATACCCGACATCATGAACAACAGGAAGTCGCCCCGCATCTTGGCCGCGCGCAGATCAAGCACCGTGAACATGACGTAAAAGGACATCACCATGATTACGGTGGTCAGGATATTCATCACCAGTGCCATGATCGCGTTGCTATGGCCCTTGCGGATGTTGCGCACCACCGAATGATAGATCAGTTCGGCGATGACAAATGCCGAATGTATGTTCGATCTTGGTCTTGCGGTTCTGAACATGGTCGATTGTGCCTGATTGCCCGTGTTTTCTTATGCGGGTTTCTTGCTGTCCCGGGGTGAGCGTATCATAAGGGGCGGCAAGTAATCTATCTATTAACGGCGCAGGAACGCGTCGCGCCAAGAAGGAGCGGCATTTTGGACTACGACAGGCTTGTCACGGTAATCCGTCAGTTGGCGCTAGAGGCCGGTGATCGGATCATGGAGATTTACAACGTGGACGATTTCGAGGTGAAGGTGAAATCTGACGACAGCCCCGTGACCGAGGCCGACGAAGCCGCCGATGCGATCATCTCTGCCGGATTGCGCGCCGCCTTTCCCGATGTGACGCTTGTGACAGAGGAACAGGCCGCATCGCATTCCAAGCACGCCGAAACTTTTCTGATCGTTGACCCGCTTGATGGCACCAAGGAATTCATCAACCGGCGCGGCGATTTCACCGTGAACATTGCCTATGTGGAAAACGGTGTGCCGACGCGCGGCGTGGTCTATGCGCCCGCCAGGGGGCGAATGTTTTTTACTCGGGCCGACGGCAGCGCGGTCGAAGAGGATGGACCGTTCCACAAGGACACCCCCGGCATCCTGCGCGCCATCCGCGTTTCAGAGCCGGACAATACCGCATTGATGGTGGTGGCAAGCAAGTCGCACCGCGATCAGGCGACGGACGACTATATCGGCAAATATGCGGTCAAGGACATGAAAAGCGCCGGTTCCTCGCTCAAGTTCTGTCTGATCGCCACGGGGGAAGCGGATATTTACCCCCGCGTCGGACGCACGATGGAATGGGACACCGCGGCTGGAGATGCCGTGCTGCGCGGCGCCGGCGGATCGACGGTGACTCTCGACGGCAAGCCGCTCGCCTACGGCAAGCGGGAACAGCTCCACGACAGCGACTTCGCCAACCCGCATTTCATTGCCTGGGGGCGGCGGGATGAGGAAGCAACGGAGAATGATCTAAAAGTCAGCTTTGGACGCGACTAGTGGACCCAGCCCTCCGAGCGCGTGAAGTAGGCGTCGGCTTTGTCAATGGGCTGCACGGGTTTCGCAGGTACGCCCCCGTAGAGATGCCAGGAAAGATCGAAAGATTTGGCAAGAACTGCGCCGGCAGCCAGAACACTGTGATCAGGCAGCACCGCCCCTTTCAGAACAACAGAAGCCGTGCCGACAAAGCAGTACTCGCCGATGGCGATCGGTCCCAAGGTCTGTCGGGATTCCCGAAGATCAATCGAGTGCGTCAGGAACTGTGAACGCCACCCTGCAATGGTCGTGAAGGCGCCTATCTCCACTCTGGACGAACAGTCGAAGAGATGGCGATTGGTAATGGCCGCATGAGCACCAAGCAGGAGAGAGCGGTCGGAGAACTCTGCATCGTCTCGGAACGAGCCTCGTGATGCGCAAGAAATCCAGTTGAGATTTCCTATAACCGAATTGGCGCCAAGACGCAGAACATCAAGCGACGTAACGATGTTCAGATGCCCGATCACTGCCCCCTCGTCCAACTGGACAACACGAGCACCTACGACAGAGAACCCGATGCGGGCACCAGGTCCGATCTGGAACCCAAGAAAAGCCTTCAACGCTTGCTTGCGCAGAAACCACGGAGCAAAAAAGAGTAAGACCTGAATCAGTAGTCTGATCTTTGCATTTTTCACTTGCTAGGAGCTCCGGAGTTGGACGCCTGTGATGTGGACTTTCCTTCGCCAATCTTCCCGCTACGAAAGGTGAAGCTTCTCTTTGATCGGGACGCTCTTTCGATTTCCTCCACCACAGAGGGATCCGGCCGCAAACCTACATGGGCAACGATCTTCTTTATGCTGTCTATTCTCTTTTCCTGAGAGCCGCCGCCCCTCATGCCGACGAGGTCCTCGAAAGCGAGAACAAGTTTCTCGCTACTTTCTTCATTTGCCCATCCGTCATAGGCCTTGAAGATGTCTGCAATTGAATCAAGGCAGGGATCGCCAGGAAACCGTGGAGGAATTCCCTTTTCTATGGCGTCACGCCTCTCTTCGTCTGTCGCATATTCACGCATCAACCGCTCGTGGATGTAGATGCGTTTAAGTCCTTTTATGTAATGAAGATTCGAATTTACGATGTCCTTCGGACTTCTCGTAATGAAGACGACTTTGAAGTTCATATCCCTGAGAGCTGCGGCAATCTCAGGATTCCATGGCAGATGCCCCGTTGCAATTTGACCCGCACGGACTTCCGAAAGCAGCCGTTTGAATCTCGCAACGTCGGCTTTGAAATCTGCGATGGGAGCAAGGCGCTCTTTTCCGCTGTGGACGTCCCACATATCGATGTGCAGCCGTGACTGCATCAGTCCCGGCACCTCTTCGATGATCGCGGTGGCAAGGTGCGCGCCTGCCTTCGGGATCGAATTGATGAACACCTTCGGCCCCTTGCGCCAGACCATGGAGCTGGCATAGGCCCGGTAGGTCTTCAGCAGAACGCGCCGCAAGGTCGCATTCTGGAAAAAGTGCTTGGACATGGATCAGTCCTTCATGTTGGACGTGCGGTAAAGCTTCAGGATCTGCCACCCCTGCCCCGAAAAGATGAGGGCAGCGCCGGCCAGAGAGGCCAGGGCCGCGCCCGCTGCACCCATCGCATCGATAAGGACAAGGTTCAGGCCCGCGTTGACCGCGAGCCCGAGAAGGCTGAAAACACCATAGGAACGGCCCTGGCCGTTGGCAATCAGCAGGCTGGCGCAGGGTATCGAAAGCGCCGTCAGGGTCTGAACGATCGCCAGAACCTGCAATGTCGATCCCGCCGGGGCATACTGGGCGCCGTAGGCGAGCGTCATGATCTCGTCGGAAAAGATGAAAAGCAAAATGCTTGCCGGCACCGAGGTCGCCAGTGCGAAGATGCTCGACAGGCCGAATGCCCGCCACATGGCCGCAAGCCGGCCGGACGCATGCATCTCGCTCAGCATCGGTGTCATCACCGTCATCAGCATGACCTGGGGAAACGTCACCAGATAGGTCAAGCGGTAGGCGGATCCGTAGTAGCCGGTCTCCTCGAACCCCGCGAGGGGACCGAGCATCAGGATGTCCATCCGATCCATGACCAGCTTCGACAGGAGACCGAGGAGAAGCGGAAAGGCCATCCCCATCCAGACCGCAGGCTGCCCCTGTGCCGGTGCCGCCCAGACCTCCCTTGGCGTGGCACGCCAGAGCGCCACGGTGGCCGCCGCCGCCGCCAGGGCCGTCGAGATGGCCAACAGGATGACCGCATGCCGGGCATCCGCGACGACGCCGATGACCAGGGCCGCGATCAGAATGAGCGGCGGAACCCCCTCGTCGAGCAGGATCCCGAGTGCGGGGCGACGGGCGCCGGCGAGCTGGCTGCGACGGGCCAGATTGATTGCACTGGGGATGATCAGGACAAGGGCCATCCCCAGACCGATCGCGATCTCGGACCGGGCACCGGGAAAGAGCGACAGCGAAGCGACAATCGCGGTTGCGACCACAGCCGCCGAGAGCACCACGATATCGCCCCACCGCAGCAGCGATCGCAGCGACGACCAGTCGCTCTGCGCCCGAAAGGACGGAATGAGCCGCGACATCAGCATCGGCCAGCCGAGGCCGGCAGTCTGCGCGATCAGCATCGCGCAGCCGGTCGCGAAGGTGAACTGACCATACCCCTCCGGCGACAGGTGCCTCGCCACCAGGATCGTCATCACGAAGATGAGCAGCCGCGTGGCTATTCCGGCGGCGAACGTACTGACGATGGCATGCGAGGATCGAGCCCTGGCAATGATCGGGCCCATGACGTTAGAAAAACCTTGAGGCACCATTTTCCCCGCACCGCTGTCTTCCGTCCACGTGAATTCTTCCTTCGCAAAGCACACACACGATATTCACAGTCACCTCGGACGGAATGATCGGCGCGTACAGAACAGTAACTTTTCAGCGTGGCGACGGCAAAGTTTCATGAGCAACGAATCCGCCTTTGTGGAAAAAAATCAAAATATACTTAAATACCGGGCGCGCTTTCCAATCAGAGCACCTGTATAGAAGCACACCCGCCGAATAGAAACACTCAAATTAAAGAGCACACCCATAATTAACGCGCTACACGCGAACTATGGGGTACAGAGCTTATGTGGCCGTATTCGTTGGAGGTCCTGACACGCAGCAGCGCCGCGGTTTCGCCCCTCCCCACAGAGCGACGGATGCTGAAGCATCACCGAATGAAGTCGCCCGTGAGGCTGCTTCACCCGGTTTATGGCTGGCCTGGAATCGCAGTTAAACCTGCTGGTTCCGCTCTTCTTCTTGCTGTGGAGCGGAGGGGCCGTCGACGGCCGCGGTTTTGCGCGCATGCAGGCGAGCCAGCAGCGGTGACGGACGGCTTACAGAAGGGGAAATGCGTGGCACAGGCCTACGCCTGAGAAGATGAATTGGTGCCCCCGCCAAGGTTCGAACTCGGGACCCCCTGATTACAAATCAGGTGCTCTACCAACTGAGCTACAAGGGCATTTCCAATGCCGTCGAGTTACCAGATTCTGCTTTCCTGTAAAGCGAAAAATTGCGTTTTGTCGAGATCTCCGGCTCCCGGGGTAGCCGATCGGGAGTACCAGTTCAGGCGCAAAGCGCTTGTCTTCAAAGGATTTTTGCGGGTAGGTATGGCCGCTAATACGAGGCGAGCCATGTCGAACCCAGCCAAGTCCCTCTCTTTCTGTGCGTCCTCCGCCCCCGAGGCTCTTGCTGCGCGCGAGGAGCTGATCGGCATCTACGGCAATATCTCCGACAATGACGCCGACGTCGTCGTGGCGCTGGGAGGCGACGGCTTCATGCTGCACACGCTGCATGGCACGATGAGCTCGGGCAAGCCCGTCTATGGCATGAACTGCGGCTCCGTGGGCTTCCTGATGAACGACTACCGCACCGAGAACCTGCGGGAGCGGATCGAGGTCGCGGTGGAGAACACGCTGCATCCCCTGCAGATGAAGACGACCAACGCCGACGGCACAAGCTCCATCGCATTGGCCATCAATGAGGTCTATCTGTTCCGGCAGTCCTACCAGGCCGCCAAGCTGCGCGTCGAGATCGACGGCCAGGTGCGGCTCGACGAGCTGATCTGCGACGGGCTGATGATCGCCACACCGGCGGGATCGACGGCCTACAATCTTTCGGCCCATGGGCCGATCCTGCCGCTCGAAGCGCCGCTGCTGGCCATGACGCCGGTCAGCGCCTTCCGGCCGCGCCGCTGGCGGGGCGCCCTTCTGCCCAATCAGGTCCGCGTCGACATCCACATTCTGGAGCCCGACAAGCGCCCGGTGAACGCGGTCGCCGACAACATGGAGGTGAAGTCGGTGCTGCACGTAGAGATCGCCCAGTCCCAGGAGATGACGGCGCGCATCCTGTCCGATCCGGACCACTCCTGGTCGGACCGCATCGTGGCCGAGCAGTTCAACAACTGAGATCGCACAAGCCGCGCTTGAGGCCGGGCCAACTGACGCCAAGCGTCATTCCAGCGCGTTCCCCCCCTAAAATGCAGAAGAGCGGCCGTCGATGCGGCCGCTCTTCTCATATCATCGTCCGGCCCAGGGCTGTCAGTCGACGTCGTCGATGCCAGCGTCGGCCTTGCCGCTGATCCGGTGGGCAAGAGCCGCTTCCATGAAGGGATTGAGGTCGCCGTTCAGGACATCGTCCGGCGCGGAGCTCTCCACCCCGGTGCGCAGGTCCTTGACCATCTGGTAGGGCTGCAGCACGTAGGAGCGGATCTGGTGCCCCCAGCCGATCTCGGTCTTGGACGCGGCTTCGGCATTGGCCGCCTCTTCCCGCTTCTTCAACTCTGCTTCGTACATGCGGGCACGCAACATCTCCCAGGCCTTGGCCTTGTTCTTGTGCTGCGAACGCTCCTGCTGGCAGGACACCACGATGCCGGTCGGAATGTGCGTGATGCGGACGGCCGAGTCGGTGGTGTTGATGTGCTGGCCGCCGGCGCCCGAGGCCCGGAAGGTGTCGATGCGGCAGTCGCTCTCGTTGATGTCGATGTTGATCGAGTCGTCGACGACCGGATAGACCCAGACCGACGAGAACGACGTGTGCCGCCGCGCATTCGAGTCATAGGGCGAGATCCGCACGAGGCGGTGCACGCCCGATTCGGTCTTCATCCAGCCATAGGCATTGTGGCCCTTGATCAGGATCGTCGCGGACTTGATGCCGGCCTCTTCGCCGTCGTGCATTTCCAGGATCTCGACCTTGTAGCCGGAGCGTTCGGCCCAGCGGGTGTACATGCGCAGCAGCATGTTGGCCCAGTCCTGGGACTCGGTTCCGCCAGCGCCGGAATGGACTTCGACATAGGTGTCGTTGCCGTCGGCCTCGCCGGACAGCATCGCCTCGACCTGTTGACGGTCCGATTCGGCCTTCAGGGTCTTCAGGGCGTCCTCGGCATCCTTGACAACGCTCTCGTCGCCCTCTTCCTCGCCCATCTCGATCAGCTCGATGTTGTCGTTCAGCTGCTGCTCGAGGCGCTTGACGCCGGCAATGCTGTCATCGAGCTGCTGGCGCTCGCGCATCAGCTTCTGGGCTTCGGTGGCATCGTTCCAGAGGTTGGGATCCTCTGCCTTGTTGTTCAGCCAGTCCAGCCGTCGTACCGCCTGATCCCAGTCAAAGATGCCTCCTCAGCAGGCTTATGGCCTGCTTGATTTCGTCGACGACGCCAATGATTTCAGCCCGCATGGGTATTTCTTACTCTCGCTTGATTGGAAGACGGGGTGGACATAGTTGCGCCGGCCGCGGATGTAAAGGCCGCGCCGGCGCAGAGATATCCCTTGGTTCAGGCTAGAAGAGGCCGGCCGCACCGGATGTGACCGCCTGCTGCGCCTGCGGAGAGGTCTCGAGGATCTCTTCCGGTGGCAGGTACTCGCCCTCGCCGATGACGGCAAAGACGACGGCCGGGCCGGTTCCGGGCTTGAAGGCTTCCACGATCGTATCCGGTTCGCCTTCGAAGGCCATCATGCCCGTCGTCCGATTGACCGGGATGAACTGCATCCCTTCAGGCACAAGGAATTTCTCCGCCGGCAGATGCTTGACCGCCTTCTCCATGAAGTCAGCGAAAATCGGCGCAGCAAGCCCGCTGCCGGTGCTGCCGCGACCAAGCGGTGCCGGCGTGTCGAAGCCGACGTAGACACCGGCCACGAGGTTGGGCGTGAACCCGACGAACCAGGCATCCTTCTCGTCGTTGGTGGTGCCCGTCTTGCCGGCAACCGGACGATCCGAAATGTTGATCTTGCCGGCCGCGGTTCCGCGCTTGACCACGCCTTCCATCATCGAGGTGATCTGGTAGGCGGTCATCGGGTCGAGGACCTGCTCTCGGTTGTCGACCAGGGTCGGCTCGTCCTGGCCCGTCCAGGCCGTGGCATTGCAGCCGTCGCAGGTGCGCTCCTCGTGGCGGAAGATCGTGTTGCCATAGCGGTCCTGGATACGGTCGATGACGGTCGGCTTGATCTGCTTGCCGCCATTGGCAATCACGGCGTAGGCGGAAACCATGCGCAGCACGGTAGTTTCCCCGGAGCCAAGGGACATGGCCAGCACCGGCAGCATGTCGTCATAGATGCCGAAGCGCTCCGCATATTCCGCCACAAGCTCCATGCCCATGTCCTGCGCCAGCCGCACGGTCATCTGGTTGCGGGACTTCTCGATCCCAAGCCGCAGGGTCTGCGGGCCGGCCGATCCGCCGCCGTAGTTTTCCGGTCGCCACACCTGGCCGCCCGAAACCATTTCGATCGGCGCATCGAGGATCACCGAAGCGGGCGTATAGCCGTTGTCGAGCGCGGCCGCGTAGACGAACGGCTTGAAGGAGGAGCCCGGCTGACGCATCGCCTGCGTCGCGCGGTTGAATTCCGACTGCGCATAGGAAAAGCCGCCTGTCATGGCCAGCACGCGGCCGGTGTTGGGGTCCATGGCGACGAAACCGCCCTGCACCTTCAGCGGCTGGCGCAGGCGATAGCTGCCTTCCTCGTCGGCGATCGGCTCGACATAGACAACGTCGCCCGGCTCGAGAACGCCTTCCGGCGATTTCGCCGTCTTCCGCTCGCCCGCGGCGTCGCGGTAGGCCCACTTCATGTTCTCGGCTTTGATCACGCCCATCTTGCGTGCTTCATCAACCTTGTCGCCGGCATCCGTGGAAGGCTGCAGCCCGATATCGACTTCCTTGCTCGAGACGGCAATCACCACCGCGACCTGCCATTCCGGCACATCGCGAAGGCTTGGTACCTTGGCGAGCTCCGGTCCCCAGTCGCCGCTCACGGCGATCCTGGAGAGCGGTCCACGGAAGCCGCGCCGCTCGTCGTACTGGACGAGGCCATTGTGGAGAGCGGCACGCGCCAGAACCTGGAGTTCCGGATCAAGCGAGGTGCGGATGGAAAGGCCGCCTTCGTAGAGCGTGTCGTCGCTGTATTTCTCGATGATCTCGCGACGGACCGCCTCGGCGAAATATTCAGAGGCCGCAAGATGCGAACCACCGGTCCTCGGCTTCACGCCAAGTGGCTGCTGCTTGGCCTCGGCCGCATCGGCTGGCGTGATGTAGCCATTTTCGGCCATCCGATCGACGACCCAGTTGCGGCGCTCGATGGCCGCGGCTTCGCGCCGGTACGGGTGGTAGTTGTTGGGGCCCTTCGGCAGGGCCGCCAGATAGGCGGACTCGGCGATGGTCAGCTCGGTCACGGACTTGTCGAAGTAGGTCAGCGCCGCCCCGGCGATGCCGTAGGAATTCAGGCCGAAGAAGATCTCGTTCAGGTAGAGCTCGAGGATCTTGTCTTTCGAATAGGTCTGCTCGATGCGGAAGGACAGAATGGCTTCCTTGACCTTGCGGTCGATGGTCTGGTCGTTGCTGAGCAGGAAGTTCTTCGCCACCTGCTGGGTGATCGTCGATGCGCCTTCCGGCCGGCGACCGGAACCGATGTTCTGGAGGTTGTTGACGATGGCGCGCGCCAAGCCCGCCGGATCGACGCCCGGATGATTGTAGAAATTCTTGTCTTCGGCCGAAAGAAAGGTCGCCTTGACCCGGTGCGGGATCGCCTGGATCGGCAGGAAGAGACGCCGCTCGCGGGCATATTCGGCCATCAGGGCGCCATTGCCCGCATGGACGCGGGTGGCGACGGGCGGCTCGTAGGAATTCAGAACCTCGTAATTGGGCAGATCCCGGGAAACGCCGGCGAGATAAATCGCGGCGACGACGGCAACGCCCAGAAACAGAACGCATGCCAATCCAAAGAAATACCCAATAAGTCTGATCATATCGAAGCTACCGTTCGGCTTGTCATTCGGTGCCAGCACACCATCGCACGATTGATGCGGTTTTGCACGGCGGATGTCCCTGCGCAAGCAGGCATAGGCTCAGCAACCGAGTCGCCGTAGCACTTGGCTGCGACTAACGGTTTGAATGTGAGGAAAATAGGGCTCGAGTCCCCTCCTCCCAGCTCCCAACTCTGCGCCAGGTGCGTTTCTGCTGGCGGTGTTGCCAACCCGCAACCCGCCGTCCCCTCAGCCGCCGTTGGCAACCGCCATGTTCTTGTAACGGCCGACCGCATCAACCAGCAGCCTGCTCACCTTCTTGCGCCAGGCCTCGTCGAGAAGAAGCTTCTCATCATCCGCATTGGACAGGAAGCCGAGTTCCAGCAGCACCGACGGGATATCGGGAGCGCGCAGCACCTGGAAACCGGCATGACGGTGGGCGTTGTTGATCAGGCCGACCTGCCCTTCGAACGAGCTGAGGACGTTCTGAGCGAGCGTCACGGAAAAAGCCTGGGTCTCGCGGCGGGTCAGGTCGAGGAGGATGTCGGCGACCTCCGGCGGCTCGTCCTTCAGGCGGATTCCCGCGATCTGATCGGAAAGGTTCTCACGCGCCGCAAGGTTTTCGGCCATGCGGTCGGAGGCGCGGTCGGAGAGCGTATAGACAGTCGCGCCACGGATGTCCTTCTGGCTGAGGGTGTCGGCGTGCAGGGAGATAAACAGGTCCGCCTTCGCCTGGCGCGCCAGCGTCACCCGCTCGGAGAGGGACAGGAACACGTCGTCGTCGCGGGTCAGCACGGCGTCGATGCCCGCCTCGCCGCCCAGTTCCTCGGCGAGCAGTTTCGCGAACGACAGCGTGATCGACTTTTCCGGGGTCTGCGTCGTCGTGCCGATCGCTCCGGTGTCGATGCCGCCATGGCCGGCATCGATTGCCACGACGAAGGCGTCATCGTCGACGGCGGCAAGAGACTCATCGGCGGCAGCCGCACTGCCTTCCCACTCCTGGCCCTGGACAAGTTTCTGGAAAGCCTCGGCCGTGGCCATCTCCGCATCCAGAACCAGGCGGAACTCGCCGTTCTCGCCCTCCTGCACCTCGGCAAGGCTCAACTGCACCGGCCGCTTGGCGGTCAGAACAAGACGGGCACTGGTTTCGTCCATGGCGCCGAAGCGGATGTCGTTGAACAGGCCGCGCGCGGCAAGATCCTCGTCGGGAAAGCCGAACGCGGTTGCCGGAAGGTCGACCACCACCCGTTCCGGCGCGGCCACATAGTGAACGGAAAACTCCGGCTTTTCGTCGAAATCGATGACAATCCGGGTGCGGGCATCATCGCCGGCGATACGGGCCGCAAAGGCCAGGAGCGGCTTGTCCGCAGCCTGCAGTCCGCCGACGCCCAACAGCGCGACGGAAAGAATGCCGAACACGGCGCCGCGCCCGATTCGCGCGATCAACCGCTTCGGCGCAGCGATGCGCCCTCTGGTAACCATCATTCCGACGTCGTCCCGCTTGCCGACTTCAATGTCCCCGTCTTTCGTGGGCGCCCGAACATGCATGATTTTGCTGATCGGCGCTTACGAATCAACGGCTTCCACTAGCCTCTTAATTCAATCGAGAATATGGCGGTACGGGCTTTTCCCTTGCTATTATGTCACGGAAACCATACAAGGCGGTTAAGGACTAAAGTGTTGACGGGATAGTCTGCCCGCAGGCTGGCCAGCCCAAAAGGAACCTGGCGCCGAATCCGAGCAGTTCATCCGCCGTCTGTACATTTTATTCCTGATACTCGATCTCATCCGGCGTTGGCCGGTCACATACTGGGTGGCGCGCCACCCAAGCTCAACAAGAGCACCTCCACCGGCCCTCGAGGCCTAAGATATCGTCGTTCTCGTTTGGACTTTCATGTCTCGGCAAGTGTTTCAGAACCTGGATACCCTGAAGGAGCCAAATGCTCCGTCAGCCGTCCGGCTGTCGCCGCAACATCGTTCAAAGGGAACCATTTTTTCCGGCGCAATCACCATCATGCATGAACGGCCTGTCCTAGCGGCAGGCCTTTTTGCACCTGCTCGGCTGCGCCGAGGAGCAGAATTTACATGGCAGACAAAATGCTCATCGACGCGTCTCACGAAGAGGAGACGCGGGTAGTCGTCGTTCGCGGCAACCGTATTGAAGAATTCGATTTCGAGTCCCAACACAAGAAACAGATCCGCGGCAATATCTATCTGGCAAAGGTGACGAGGGTCGAGCCCTCGCTGCAGGCAGCCTTTGTCGATTATGGCGGCAACCGTCACGGGTTCTTGGCTTTCGCCGAAATTCACCCCGATTACTACCAGATCCCGCATGCCGACCGGCAGGCCCTGAAGCAGGCCGAAGCGGAAGATCAGCGGCGGATCGCCGATGACGACTCGGCGGATCCCGTCGACCCGGCGTCCGCCGAACAGCCCTACGTCAACGAGCCGGCCGCACTTTCGGCGGAAGCGGCCGCCAGCGAGGCCGGTGCCGAAGCCGCCGAGGTCAGCCCCGGCGAAGCAGCCGCCGCCGAACCGGAAAAGCCGAAGGCAAAGCCGCGCCGCAGCCGTGCGCGCAAGAAGCCAGTGGACGCCGAAGCGGTCGAGGCTACGACCGACGAGTCAGCTCCCGAGACGTCCGATGGCGACGACAAGGGCACGCCCGGCGAAATGGCGGCCATGGTCGAGACCGATTCGATCTCCGAAGACATCCGAGACCGTCGCAACAATGACGACGATGATGACGACGACGACAACGGCGAGAAGGAAGAGATCGAATCCGTCGGCGCAGAAGACGCCATGGAAGAGGTTCCCGACCGCGTCGTACGTCGGCCGCGCAAGCAGTACCGCATCCAGGAAGTGATCAAGCGCCGCCAGATCCTGCTGGTGCAGGTGGCGAAGGAAGAGCGCGGCAACAAGGGTGCAGCCCTGACCACCTATCTGTCGCTTGCCGGTCGCTACTCGGTGCTGATGCCGAACACGGCGCGGGGCGGCGGGATTTCCCGCAAGATCACCAGCCCGCAGGACCGCAAGCGCCTGAAGGAAATTGCCCGCGAGCTCGAAGTGCCGCAGGGCATGGGCGTGATCCTGCGCACCGCAGGTGCCAACCGCACCCGCGTCGAGGTCAAGCGCGACTTCGAATATCTGATGCGCCTGTGGGAGAACGTCCGCACGCTGACGCTCAGCTCGATGGCTCCATGCCTTGTCTACGAGGAAGGCTCGCTGATCAAGCGTTCGATCCGCGACCTCTACAACAAGGACATCTCGGAAATCATCGTTGCCGGTGAAGAAGGCTATCGTGAAGCGAAAGACTTCATGAAGATGCTGATGCCGAGCCACGCCAAGGTGGTCCAGCCCTACCGCGACCTGCATCCGATCTTCTCGCGCTCCGGCATCGAGGCACAGCTCGACCGCATGCTGCAGCCGCAGGTGACGCTGAAGTCCGGCGGCTATCTGATCATGAACCAGACGGAAGCGCTCGTCGCCATCGACGTCAACTCCGGTCGCTCGACCCGCGAGCACTCGATCGAGGACACGGCGCTGCAGACCAACCTGGAGGCCGCCGAAGAGGTTGCCCGCCAGCTCCGCCTGCGCGACCTTGCCGGCCTCATCGTCATCGACTTCATCGACATGGAAGAGAAGCGCAACAACCGCGCCGTCGAGAAGAGGCTCAAGGATTGCCTGAAGAACGACCGTGCGCGCATCCAGGTTGGACGCATCTCGCATTTCGGTCTTCTGGAAATGTCGCGCCAGCGTATCCGCGCATCGGTGCTGGAATCCACAACGCAGGTCTGCTCGCATTGCGGCGGCACCGGCCACGTGCGGTCGCAGTCCTCCATCGCGCTCCACGTTCTGCGCGGCGTCGAGGAATACCTGCTGAAGAACACGACGCACGACATCAGCGTCCGCACGACGCCCGAG
>NZ_CAJXIP010000006.1 GCF_913054395.1 uncultured Roseovarius sp. | reverse complement strand
GCCGCACGCGGGACAATCTTGGCCTGATGATGAAAGAGGGGCTGCTCAAGGAAAACATCGACGGTGAGGCGCTTGAATGGGCGCACCGGCGCATGGTGGCCCGCAAAGAGGTGCGCAAAATTCTGATGGTGATCAGCGACGGCGCCCCGGTCGATGATTCAACTTTGTCTGTTAACCCCGCGAATTATCTGGAAAAACACCTGCGCGACGTGATCGACATGGTCGAGCGGCGCAAACAGGTAGAGCTTTTGGCAATCGGCATCGGCCATGACGTCACCCGCTATTACGAACGCGCCGTGACGATCACCGACGCCGATCAGCTTGCCGGCGCGATGACCGAACAGCTTGCCGCGCTGTTTGACAGCGACCCGCGCGCGCGGGCCCGCGTCATGGGCATCAAGCGGGCGATGTGATGTTCCAGTCCTTTGACGACACCGCCCGCCCAGAGCAGGGGCCGCCCCGCCTTGCCGCGCTGCGCGCCGCGATGGCCAGCGCCGGTCTGGACGGGTTCCTTGTGCCGCGCGCTGATGCGCATCAGGGTGAATATGTCGCCGCCTGCGATGACCGGCTGGCCTGGCTGACAGGGTTTACCGGCTCTGCCGGCTTCTGTGCCGTGCTGCCGGATGTGGCCGGGGTGTTTGTCGATGGGCGCTACCGCGTCCAGGTCAAGACGCAGGTCGATACCAAACATTTCACGCCGGTTGACTGGCCCGAGATCCTGCTTGGTGACTGGCTAAAACAGCACCTGCCGAATGGCGGCGCGGTTGGCTTTGATCCCTGGCTTTACACGGTAGAACAGCTTGAGGCGCTTGAAAACGCCCTGACGGGCAGCGCCATCACCCTGCACGCCGTCGAGAACCAGATTGACCGGATCTGGCCCGACCGTCCGGCGAGACCGCGCCAGCCGATGACAATTCAGCCTGATGATCTGACCGGAAAGTCCCACGGCGAAAAGCGGCAAGAGCTTGGCGCGACGCTTGAGAAATCCGGCAAGCGCTCTGCGGTGCTTGCCTTGCCGGATTCGATCTGCTGGCTGCTCAACATTCGCGGCTCTGACATTCCGCGCAATCCGATTGTTCAGGCCTTTGCCCTTCTCGACTGGACCGGCGAGGTAACCCTGTTCAGCGATGCCACCGCCGATGAAGCCCTAAAGGCGCATCTTGGCGATCACGTGCATCTGCGCCCCTATGGTGATCTTTTGGAGGCTCTTAGCGCCGCAAAGAGCGTCACCTATCAGATCGACCCGGCCTCGACCCCGGCCATCGTGCTCAGCCATCTCGAAGCCCTGGCGGCGACACCCGGCAACGACATCGCGACTGTGCGCGGCGATGATCCCTGCATCCTGCCCAAGGCCTGCAAGACCAAGGCCGAGATTGCCGCAACCCGCGCGGCCCATCTGCGCGACGGGGCGGCCGTCTGTGAATTCCTGAGCTGGTTTGACGCGCAATCCCCCGGCACGATCACCGAGATAGACGTGGCCACCCGTCTGGAGGCATGCCGCGCCGCAACCGGCAAACTTTTGGATATCAGCTTTGACACCATCGCGGGCAGCGGCCCCAATGGCGCGCTGGCGCATTACCGGGTGACCACCTCAAGCAACCGTATCCTGCAAAATGGCGATTTGCTGGTGCTGGATGGTGGCGGGCAATATCTTGACGGGACCACCGACATCACCCGCACCCTGCCCGTCGGCGATGTGGGCGCGGATGAGCGCGCGGCGTTCACGCGGGTACTTCAGGGCATGATCGCGGTGTCGCGGCTTCGCTTTCCCGCCGGTCTTGCGGGGCGCGACCTTGATGCGATTGCGCGCTATCCGCTTTGGCTTGCGGATCAGGACTATGGCCATGGCACCGGGCATGGCGTCGGCGTGCATCTTTGCGTGCATGAGGGTCCGCAGCGCCTGTCGCGCGCCGGCGAGGTGGCCCTGAAACCCGGCATGATCCTTTCGAACGAGCCGGGCTATTACCGGGAGGGCGCCTTTGGCATCCGCATCGAAAACCTTTTGGTGGTCACCGAGGCAAGCCTGTTGCCCGGCGGGGATTTCACGGGCAAACTCTGCTTCGAGACTCTGAATTTCGTACCCATCGACCGGCGCCTGATCGACAGGGATATGTTGACAGACCCCGAGCGCGACTGGCTTAACGCCTATCATCAGGCGTGCCGCGACAAAATCGAACCTCGGCTCTCGGGGCAAGCCCGGTTATGGTTGGTTCAGGCGACGCAACCGGTCTGACACCTGCCTGTCATCAAGCGGCGTCAGAATAATAAATAAAGACAATAGGGATGGAACATGGCCGATATCACAATTCGCAATGCAGAAGGCACATGGACAGTTCGCGCAGGCGGCGCCGTTCTGGCCGAAACCAAGAATGCGCTTGAGTTGATCGAGGGCGAGTATCCGCCGGTCTATTACTTCCCGCGAGAAGACATCGCGATGGCCTTTCTCGATGAAAGCCCGCAGACAAGCCATTGCCCCCGCAAGGGCGACGCACGGTTTTTCTCGATCGTGACCAAGAGCAAAACCCTTGAAAACGCCGCCTGGAGCTATGAAGCCCCCAAACCCGCGGTGGCCGAGATCAAGGATCACATCGCGTTTTACCCAAGCACAACCGTCGCCGTCGAACGGGTCTGACCGCCTTGACCCACAGGTGCTGGCCGTTCCCGCACCTGCGATTCAGACCCGACAGTGGCGGCAAGGTGATATCCGAATGGTGCCGTTGCAAACGCGCCCGCCCGAGGGGGCGGACGGGCGCTGCGCGGCGGCGCCTTGATTCCGCGCATTCATGCGTAAGGCGAACGGCAACGCAAGGCCCTGCCTAACGCATGCCCCCTTTCCGCTGGAAACCTCGAATTGAACTCGGAGCGGCGCTTCGTAGCAATGTGTGTCACCCTCCGCTTTGGTCCGTCCCTTCGTCAGGCATGGTGCTGCCGGCGCAGAATGGCATTTCCAGAACCGTGGACTGTTCGATAGCGCGCGCCTAGCTGTGCTCTTCCTCCGAGACCGCCGCCAGGGCGCGGTTATAGGCCTTGAGGGCGTCCACATGGAACAATGCGCCCACAAGCTCGGGCGGCTTGTCCTCGCCCGCGAGGGTGACCACCGGGATGAACGGCATCGGAGCGCGGTCAAACACCGGCATGGCCGCCTCAAGCGTGGCGTTGGCGTCGATATAGACGCCCTGTTCGATCAGCGCCCAGCACTCCTCTTCCGAGGCCGGGTTTGCATCTTTTTGCGTCCGCATCAGCTTGGACACCCGGAACATCCCCAACAGATAGGCCTGTGGCCCCGCCGCAAGCTGTATGCCGCGCTGGCTAAGCTGGGTCAGGAAGAACGAGCGCCGCACAAGCTGTGAGCCAAGCGCGGTGGACATCGACACCGCCACCATCACCGCAAGCCCGGTCTGCCAGTCGCCGGTCAGCTCGAACACGATCAGCGTGGTCGAGATCGGCGCCCCAAGCACCGCCGCCGCCACCGCCCCCATGCCCGCAAGCGCGTAGAGCGTGTGCGAGCCAGAGACCTCGGGGAAGACCGAGGTCGCGACAAGCCCGAACGCCAGCCCGGTCAGCGCGCCGACCATAAGAGAGGGCGAAAACACCCCGCCGCCCATGCGCCCGCCGATGGTGATCGCCACCGCGACCACCTTGAGCATAGCAAAGATCACCGCTTCATGCAGCAAAAGCTGGCCGGTCAGGGCGGCCGAGGTGGTCTCGTATCCGACGCCGATGATATGCGGGAACCAGATCGCCATCAGCCCGAGCAAGGCCCCCGCCCCCGCCGGGCGCAGCCATCTTGGCATGCCGGTGCGTCTCTGTATCCGTCCGGCCACGCTTTCGGCCAGAAAGATCGCCCGCATAAGAGCGGCAGCGACAAAGCCACAGACCAGCCCCAGCAACAGAAAGGCCGGCAGTTCCACGTAAAATTCAAGCGCACTTGCAACCGGCAGGGCGAATTCGGTCACATCGCCGAATTCCAGCCGGTTGATCACCGTGCCCGCCACGCTTGCGATCACGATGGGGGCAAAGGCATGCACCGCGAAATGGCGCAGGACCACCTCAAGCGCGAACAGGGCGCCCGCAATCGGCGCGTTGAACGAGGCCGAGACCGCAGCCGCCACGGCACAGCCCAACAAATCGCGCCCGGTGATTCCATCAGCGTGGATCTTGTCGCTGACCCAGCTTGAAATCACCCCTGCCATATGCACCACGGGCCCCTCACGCCCCGAAGAGCCCCCCGATCCCAGCGTGATCAGCGAGGCCAGTGCCGAGGCGATTCCTTCGCGCTGCTCGACCCGGCCCTCATAGATTGCCGACCCTTCGATCACGTCTGACACAGACCGCACCCGCCCATCCGGCGTGAAACGATGCAAGATCAGGCCCACCGCCAAACCGCCCGCAATCGGCAGGATCAACACCCAGAACCACGGCAGGTTCTGCGCAAAACTGTGCAGTTGGGTGGCGTCGGAGGATCCGTAAAGCAGCCCCTGAAGCGCATTGATCCCCTTGCGGAACAACAGGGCGGCCACTCCGGCGGCGATCCCGATCAACAGCGCGATAAGCCAGAACTGAAACTGGCTTGGACCGCGCTTGCGCAACACCTTCCATCCGTCCCGCACCGTCTCGGCGACCATGTCGCAAGCCTGCCGCCAGAATGATCCTTCCTGTTCCTGCATCAACCTTCCAATAGGTAGGGCGGGCACGCTTTCGCAACGGCGCGGCATCGCCTAGGGTAAAGCGACACTCACGATGAAAGACCGAACATGGGCATTCAGAACGCAATCGCCGAACTTATAACATCTCTAGGCCAACAGGTAACGCGGTCCAAGTCCGATCTGGACCTGCATGGGCGAAGCGAGTCGCATTTTGCGCTCTCGCCTCCGGATGCGGTGGTTTATCCCGAAGATACCGCGCAGGTGGCCGAGATCATGACGATCTGTGCGCGCCATCGCTGTCCGGTGGTGGGCTGGGGCACGGGCACCTCGCTTGAGGGGCAGTCACAGGCCTTCCAGGGCGGGGTCGTGGTCGATTTCAGCCGGATGAACCGGATTCTGAACATCGCCGCCGAGGATATGACAGTAACGGTGCAACCCGGTGTGACGCGCGAGGCGCTGAACGAAGAGTTGCGGGCCACCGGGCTTTTCTTTCCGGTCGATCCGGGCGCCAATGCCTCGCTTGGGGGCATGGCCGCGACCCGCGCAAGCGGCACCACCGCCGTGCGGTATGGCACGATGCGCGACAATGTGCTTGCCCTGGAGGTGGTCAGCGCCAACGGCGAGGTGATCCGCACCGGCACAGCCGCGCCCAAATCCTCTGCGGGATATGATCTGACCGGGCTTTTTGTCGGCTCTGAGGGCACGCTTGGCCTGATCACCGAATTGACCCTGCGGCTTCAGGGCACGCCCGAGGCAATCTCGGCGGCTGTCTGTGCGTTCGAGAGCGTCGGCGATGCGGTTGGCGCGGTGATCGACACCATTCAATGCGGCGTCCCGATGGCGCGGATCGAACTGATGGACACCGAGAGCGTCCGCGCGGTCAACGCCTATGCCGGGATGAGCCTGGCCGAAAAGCCGCATCTGTTGCTGGAATTTCACGGCACCGACGCCTCGGTCAAGGAACAGGCCGAGAGTTTCGGCATGATCGCCGGGGATCATGGTGGCTCGGGGTTTGACTGGGCCAGCCGCCCCGAGGACCGCAGCGCGCTCTGGACCATGCGCCACAATGCCTATTACGCCATTCTCGCCGCCCGCCCCGGCGCGCGCGCGATTGTCACCGATATCTGCGTGCCAATCTCGAAACTGGCCACCGCCATCGAGGAAACCCGCGCCGATCTTGAACGCGCGGGTGTTCAGGGGCCGATTTTGGGCCACGTGGGCGACGGCAATTTTCACGCCATCCTTCTGGTCGATGAAACCGCCCCCGAAGAGGTGGCCCGCGCCAAGGCGGCCTCTGACCGGATGGTCGAACGTGCGCTTGCGCTTGGCGGAACGATCACCGGCGAGCACGGCGTCGGCATTGGCAAACTTGGTTACATGACGCAGGAACACGGCGGCGGTTGGGCGATGATGGGGGCGATCAAGGCGGCGCTTGACCCCGACAACATCCTGAACCCCGGCAAACTGGTACCGCCGCGCAACTGACGACCGAAACGCCGGAACAGGGCCCCCGCCGAATGTGTTGATGATCACACCCCTTGGCCGTTCCGCGCAACGGGGCAAGTCCGCTTTGGGCCCAAACCTCTTCATTGGGTCCGTGCAAAGTTGGGCTTACTTTTCCAGTCTAGAACAGCCCCAAAGAGAATTGCAGGATGTCAGCTTTGTTTTTGTAGCTTTTCATTACGAACACAAGACCGTTTGATCTGTGATTGACAGACGCCAAATTAATGATGAGACTAAGCGCGCGGAGCATCATCCAGAAGGAGGTTTCCGTGGGGATGAGCTAAGGTACTGATCCAAAAGGCAGCGCCTGCGAAGCAGTAGTACACTTTCGCACCCGGTTCTCGATTTATTTCGAAACCAGATGGGTGTTGTGTCTATGCAACTACAGAAAATCCGAAAAGAAAAATACACCGCACAAGGTCGTCGTTGCTTTTATTGTGAGCAACCGATGTGGTCTGGGTCGTCGAAACACTTCCAGTTGGTGCATTCCATTTCAGAGCGTCAGGCACGTTGGTTCCAATGCACGGCAGAGCACTTGTTGGCTGCATCTGAAGGTGGTTCCATTTCGCCGACGAACATTGTTGCTGCCTGTAAATTCTGCAACAACACTCGTCATCGGTCGAAGCAGCCGCTTTCGCCGAAAGCCTACAAGCAAAAAGTGCTTAGCCGATTGGAGGCCGGACGTTGGTTGAGGTTAGATTCACCGACCACTTGACAAAGTAGAAGCTGAAAGCAGCAATTGCTAAAAATAGCCCTATGTCGATAACGCGCAGAGTTAAGGCAAACCGCTATTAAATCTGGAACGGCCCCTCCGTCCCTACGGCCGACCGTCGAACAGACCTGGGAAAGCCTGCCTAACTGCCCATCAATGCCTCGGCGGCGGCGCGGGCTTCGGGGGTGATGTGTTCGCCCGAGAGCATGCGCGCGATCTCGTCGACCCGGTCGCCCTTGAGCATCGGGCGCACGGTTGACAGGGTCTGGTCGTTCTCGACCCGTTTTTCCACCCGCCAGTGATGCGCCGCCTTGGCCGCGACCTGTGGCGAATGGGTGACCACGAGCACCTGACCATTGCGGGCCAGTTGCGCAAGCCTGCGGCCCACCGCATCGGCGGTGGCCCCGCCGACGCCGCGGTCGATCTCGTCGAAAATAAGCGTCAGGCCGCTTTCCGTGCCGGTCAGACAGACCTTGAGCGCCAGCAAAAAGCGGCTCAACTCGCCACCCGAGGCAATCCTGGCAAGCGGGCCTGCCGGCGCGCCGGAGTTGGTGGCGACGCTGAATGTGACCTCGTCCTGCCCGCTCGGGCCCGGCTCGGTCGGGGTGATACGGGTCTCGAAGACCGCCCGCTCCATCTTGAGCGGGGCAAGTTCTGCGGTGACAGCGCGGTCAAGCGCGGTGGCGGCCTTGCCGCGCGCGGCGCTCAGGGCCCCGGCGGCTTGGGCATAGGCGCTCTCGGCCTCTGACAGGGCCGCGCCAAGCGCCTTGAGATCGGCATCCCCCTGATCGAGCGCGGCAATCTGGCGGCGCAATCCATCGGCAAAGTCGCCAAGATCATCCGGCAGCACGTCATGCTTGCGGGCAAGCGCGCGGATAGCGAAAAGCCGCTCTTCGGCCTCTTCAAGTTCGAGCGGATTGAAACTGAGCGCCTCCAGACAGCGGGTAACGCCGCTGGCCGCCTCGTCAAGCTCGACCAGCGCGCGGCCTATGGCGGCAATCGGCTCGTCCAGTTGTCCCCCGGCCTTGTCGGCGACGCCGTCCAGCCAGCGCAACGCATCGGCGGCGGCCCCCTCGGCTCCCTCGTTGCCAAGCACCTGCGCGGCGCGCGCAATATCCTCGCGGATACGCTCGCCCGATTGCATCAGGCGGCGGCGGGTATCAAGCTCTGCTTCTTCGCCGGGTTGCGGGTCGAGCGCGTCAAGCTCGCCGACCGCGTGGCGCAGGAAATCCTCTTCGGCGCGCACTTTGGCCAGGGCCGCCTCTGCTGTCTCAAGCGCCTTGCGCCGGGCTGCCACATCGCGCCATGAGGCACGCGCCGCGTCGCGCAGGGCACCAAGATCGCCATAGGTATCAAGCAGATCACGATGGCCCTTGGGGTTCAAAAGCCCGCGATCATCGTGCTGGCCGTGCAACTCAACCAGCGTTTCCGACAAGCGGCGCAACACCTCGCCCGAACAGCGCCGGTCGTTGACCCAAGCCGTCTTGCGCCCGTCGGCGGCATTGACGCGGCGCAGGATAAGTTCGTCTTCTTCGGGAAGCCCCGCCTCGCGCAGGACGGCGCGCGCGGGATGATCGGGGGCGATGTCGAACACCGCGACCACCTCGCCCTGTTCGGCCCCGGCGCGCACAAGCTCTGCCCGGCCCCGCCAGCCAAGCACGAACCCAAGCGAATCCAGCAGGATCGACTTGCCCGCCCCGGTCTCGCCGGTCAGCACGTTGAGGCCCGGCTGAAACACAAGATCCAGCCGGTCAATGATCAGCATGTCGCGAATATCGAGACCCCTGAGCACCTTGCCCTGCCCCCCTCAGTTCCGGGTTACAGCCACCGGCCCTGGATCATCTGCCGATAGACCTGCCGCAGCCAGTTATCGCCCGCCGCTTCCAGCGTCAGACCCCGGCCCGTCAACAGTTTATAGCTGTCCTCGTACCATTCGGTGCCACGGAAGTTATAGCCAAGGATGGCCCCGGCGGTGCGCGCCTCATCGGTCAGGCCAAGCGAAAGGTAGGCCTCGACCAGACGGTGCAGCGCCTCGGCGGTGTGGGTGGTGGTCTGAAAATCCTCGACCACGACACGGAAGCGGTTGATCGCCGCTGCGAAATGATCGCGGCGCAGGTAATAGCGCCCGATTTCCATCTCCTTGGCGGCGAGATGATCAAAGGCCAGATCGAATTTCAGGATCGCCGAGGAGGCATACTCGCTATCGGGATAGCGTTCGATCACTTCGCGCAGAGACTGAAGCGCCTGAAAGGTAAGCCCCTGATCGCGGCCGACTTCGTCGATCTGGTCATAATAGCTCAGCGCCAGAAGATATTGCGCATAGGCGGCGTCTTCGTCGGTCGGATAGAAATCAATGAACCGCTGCGCGGCGGCACGGCTGTTTTCATAATCCTTGTCCTGATGATGGGCATAGGCCTGCATGATCACCGAGCGCTTGGCCAGTTCCGAATAGGGATAAAGCCGCTCGACCTCGGCAAAGCTTTTGGCGGCAAGGTCAGGGTCGCGCTGAGCCAGATCATATTCACCACGCTCAAAAATCTGCTGCGCCGTGTAATTCTCGTAATTGACTGTGCCACGCTCGACGCTCTCTTTGTTAGAGCATCCGGCTGCTGCGACTACCACAAGAAGGGCACCGACCAGTTTTGCCCGGGACTTGCCGACATTCATGCGCGATCTCACCTTTAATTACGAAAACAGGGGGTTGGCCCCATGTGTCGCCTTGGTCCTAGCACAGAATTTTCCGGTGCAAAACGTCTTTGGCACATTTCTGCGCCCCGATCTCAGGCTACTTGCGGAATTTCACCCCAATGCACACCTGCCCCCGGCAAACGGGCGGCGGTTTCGGCGTCGCATTCGACCACCTCAAAGGCGCTCTTATCCGCGAAAAGCGCGCGCAAAAGGGTGTTGGTCAGCGCATGACCGGCACGAAAGCCGTGGTAATGACCAAGGATAGGCAGGCCCGCAAGGCCAAGATCGCCAAGCGCATCAAGCATCTTGTGGCGCACGGCCTCATCCGCGTGACGCAGGCCGCCGGGGCTAAGCACCTTTTCGCCATCCACGACCACCGCGTTTTCAAGTGTCCCGCCAAGCGCAAGACCGTTGGCGCGCATGTGATCCACATCCGCCTTGCGGCAGAACGTCCGGCTGTTGGAAAGTTCGCGCACGAAGCTGCCATTCGACATGTTCAGGATCTTGCTCTGAACGCCGATCGCGGCATCCTCGAAATCAATGTCGAACTTGATCCGAAGCGTATCATTCGGCGTCAGGCGGGCCCAGGCAGAGCCGCGGCGCACTTCTACGGGGCGCAGCACCCGCAGCGCCCTGACCGGATCGGCAAGCTGACGCAGGCCATTGGCAAGGATGCCACGCACGAAGGGGGCGGCACTTCCGTCAAGGATCGGGACTTCGGGGCCGTCCACGTCAACAACCGCGTTGTGTACGCCACAGCCGACGAGCGCCGCCATCACATGTTCAACGGTGCTGATCGACACGCTGTCAGCATTGACCAAGCGCGTGCAGAGCGGCGATTGCTCGACAAGGTCCCAGAGGGCGGGAATTTCGTTTTCACAGTCGGTGATGTCAACGCGACGGAACACGATCCCCGTACCGGCAGGCGCGGGGTGGATCGTCAGGTTCGCGGGTTCCCCCGAGTGCAAACCAACGCCCTCAAAGGTCACAGGATATGTGATCGTCCTCTGCAAAACAGCCAATGCCCCCCATGGCACAAGTACATTCATTTTTAGATGTTTACCGTTTAGGGGGCTGGCAGAGAATGCTCAACTCAATCTTTGTAACCGTTTGAAACATGTCGCCCGCCTGCATGGGCGACTTTCCGCCCACTTGATTTTTTTGCCGCCAGGGCCCTGTTTTAAATAGAAAAAGACCGCCCCTGGGGGCGGCCCTCACTCACCAAACCAGGTGAAGAATCAGTTGGCCTGGCGGCGTAGAAACGCCGGAATTTCAATCTGCTCGTCTTCTTCCTGCATACGCGCCGGGGCTTGCTGCGGCTGCGCCGACTGCATCGGCGGCTGATGACGCACAGGGCGCGCGGACTGTTGCGGCTGGCGCTCGGCCTCGGGCGAGCCATGCCCGGTCATCCGGTTGATCAGCGAATTGATCCCAAAGCGCGGGCGCTCTTCGGCGGCGGGCTGTTGCTGTTGCTCGACCGGCTGCGGGCGGCGTTGCTGGGGCTGGCTCGGCGCCTTGCTGACGGCGGCCTGCAGGCGCTGCATGGCCTCTTGCGAGGGGGTGCCGGGCGCGGGGGCGCGTGGGGCAACGAAGGTATCAAGCTCGTCCTCGTCGGCATAGGCTGCGGGGGCAAATTCCTCAACCTTGGGGATATAGGCGGGCGGCGGCAGATCGTCTGCGGCGCTCTCCTCTTCAAAGATATCCTCCATCTGATCCTCGGCGGCGGCGCGCTGCGCGTCCAGCTCACGGAACAGCGGCGGTTCTGCCTCGGTCGTGGTGGCGGCAACCTGTTCAGGCGCCTCTTCGGCCTGTTCAGCGACCGGCGCGGCCACTTCGGGTGCTGCGGCCTGACGCAGGGGCTGTGCCAGTGAACGGCGCGGCACCGGCATGTCGTCGTGCTTTTCGGTGGCGTCGATACCGGTGGCGACAACGCTCACGCGCATCGAGCCTTCCATCGACGGATCAAGGGTCGAGCCGACGATGATATTGGCATCGGCGTCAACCTCTTCACGGATCCGGTTGGCGGCCTCGTCAAGTTCAAACAGCGTAAGGTCGTGACCGCCGGTGATGTTGATGAGAACACCCTTGGCGCCACGCAGGCTGATTTCGTCCAGAAGCGGGTTGGCAATGGCCTTTTCGGCGGCCTGGATGGCGCGATCTTCGCCGCTGTCCTCGCCGGTGCCCATCATCGCCTTGCCCATCTCGTCCATGACGGCACGCACATCGGCGAAATCAAGGTTGATCAGGCCCGGACGCACCATCAGGTCGGTCACGCCCTTGACGCCTTGGTAAAGAACATCGTCGGCCATGCTGAAGGCTTCGGTGAACGTGGTTTTTTCATTCGCCAGGCGGAACAGGTTCTGGTTGGGGATGATGATCAGCGTATCGACCATCTTTTGCAGGGCTTCGACGCCCTCTTCGGCCTGACGCATCCGCTTGGCGCCTTCGAACTGGAACGGCTTGGTCACAACGCCCACGGTCAGAACGCCAAGCTCGCGCGCGGCCTGCGCGATGATCGGCGCGGCGCCCGTGCCGGTGCCACCGCCCATACCGGCGGTGATAAAGCACATATGCGCCCCCGCCAGGTGATCGACGATCTGTTCGATGCTTTCCTCGGCGGCAGCCGCCCCGACAGAGGCCCGCGCGCCGGCGCCCAGACCTTCAGTAACCTTCACACCCAGCTGGATGCGGCTTTCCGAATTGCTCTGGCTCAGGGCCTGTGCATCGGTATTTGCCACCACGAAATCAACCCCGTCGAGTTGCTTTTCGATCATGTTGTTGACCGCGTTGCCACCGGCCCCACCTACACCGAAAACGGTGATCCGGGGCTTAAGGTCGTCATGTCCGGGCATAGTGAGGTTCAATGTCATAGCTCTGTCCGCCTGCTGTTGCGCCCGCATTCGCGAGCCGTTTTTCCGCCTATTCAGCACCATTCTTACCGATCGTTAACCCAAAGGTCACCAAAAAAACACTATATTGCCACCAAATATGGTCACTTTTTCGACCCTTTTCGCGGTATTTCGCCGATGACGCCACATATAGCGGTCACCAGTTGTCCTTGAACCACTTGACCGCACGTTTCAAAGAGCGCGCCGGGTAGCGGTCGACGGGAATTTCAAAATCCCACCATTCGTCCTGCGGGTTGGCCGCGAACAGGCACATGCCCACGGCGCTGGCAAATCCGGCACCGGTCGCGGCCTGCGGCAGGCCATGCACCCGAAGCGGGCGGCCAAGGCGCACCTGCTGTCCCAAAATCTTGCTGGCAAGCCCGTCGAGGCCCGGTATCTGGCTGCCGCCGCCGGTAAGCACGATCTGCTGGCTTGGCAGGTGGTCAAAGCCCGCCGCATCAAGGCGCGCACGCACCTCTTCGAGGATTTCCTCGACCCGCGGACGCATGATCCCGATAAGCTCGGCCCGGCTTACGGTGCGCCGGTCGTGATCCCAATCTCCGGTGTCTCCGCCGATCTCGATCATCTCGCGGTCATCCATGCCGGTGGCCACGACGCCGCCATAAAACGTTTTGATCCGCTCGGCGGTGGCGGCAGGCACCGACAGGCCCATCGAGATGTCGCTGGTGACGTGATCGCCGCCCATGCGCACGCTGTCGGCATAGATCATGTGTTTCTTGATAAAGATCGAAACGCCGGACGAGCCGCCGCCAAGGTCGATACAGGCGGCGCCAAGCTCCTGTTCATCCTCGACGAGCGAGGCAACGCCCGACACATAGGCAGAGCTGGCCACGCCGGCCAGTTCAAGATCACAGCGCTTGACGCAATAGGCCAGGTTCTGGATCGCGGCCGCATCGACGGTCAGCATGTGAAGGTCGGCGGAAAGCACCTGCCCCATCTGCCCGCGCGGATCGATCAGACCAGAGCGGTGATCAAGCGCAAAATTGACTGGCTGGGCATGCAGAACCTCGCGGCCCTCGCCATAGTCGGGAACATCGCAGGCGCTGAGCACGCGGCTGATATCCTGCTCGCTGACAGTGTGGCCCTCAAGCTCGACCTGACCGGCAAGACCGTAGGATCGCGGCGACGCGCCCGAGAAACAGGCAATCACGTGGTCGACACGGATATTGGCCATCTTCTGGGCCGCCTGGACGGCGGTGCGAATGGCCCGCTCGGTTTCCTGCATCGCGTCGATTTCGCCAAAGCGCACCCCGCGCGAACGTGTCGTCGCGGCCCCGATCACCCGGAACCCGGCCTGCCCCGCCATCGCGCCGATGCCCTCGGACTCGTTCAGCCGCTCGGTGCCGTCGAAACGCAGCACCAGGCAGGCGATCTTGGAGGTGCCCACATCAAGCACCGCCACCACGCCGCGTTGCATGGCCGCCTTGCGCATATGGCGCATCGCACGCTGAGATTCATAGAGCTCGATCATCGGTTCAGTCCGCTCCCAAAGTCATGTTTGTTATCCGCCACCATTCTTCCATGGCGTTTTCATTGAGCCGGATGGTCGGGCGCGCGGCGATCCGCATATCGACCGCCTCCAGATCCCGTTCCAGCATGTCCTGTGCCGAGTTCAGCACCATCACCCGTTCCAGCGCGCGCACCGGACCGGTTTCAGGCAGCATGATCCGCTGGCCGCTTTCAAGCACAAGATCCCACCGCCGTTCGCCCATGCGCACAAGGCCGCGAATGTTCTGGGGCAAGGGTTGGGCCGCCTGCAAGATCTGCATCGCTTCGGCCACGTGATCGGGCGCCCCCACACCTGCGACAACCGGCAGGCTGGCGCGGTCCTGGCGCACGGTGACCGCGCCGATGACCTCGCCTTCGATGTCAATCACGTTGATGCCGTCGCGGGTCCGCCACAGGGCGACCGGCTTGCGCTCGGTTATCTCGGCAACCAGAACACCGCCCTGACGGATGCGCACGGCGGCGGCGGCCACGGCGGGCAGGTCTTCGATCATTGCCCGGATTTCATCGAGGTTGAGATCGAACGAGCTTGCCGGAAGGTCAAACGGGAAAATTTCGCGGATGTCTTCCTGCACACCAAGGCTTGCGCCCTCGACCGCAAGCAGATTGACCATGAATTCAGGCCGGGTTTCGATCTGGTGCCGCAGCGCCGTAAGCGCCAGTATGACATCCTCGCGCCGCTGCTGATCCGCGAAATAGCCGACCGTCAGCCCCGCCACCGCCAGCATCGGAAGCCCGACACGCAACAGCCGCCGATAGACCGGCGTCAGCATCAGCCGCTGAAAGCGGTAGGACCAGCGCGATGGCGCCGGATCAATGCGCGGGATCACCTGTTGCATGAAGCGTCCTCGACCATCCAGCGGCACAACTCGGGAAAGGAAATGCCCGCGACCTGCGCCTGTTCCGGGCTAAGCGATGTGGGGGTCATGCCCGGTTGCGTGTTGGTTTCAAGCAGGATCAGGCCGTCAAGCCCGCGCGCCTCGTCCCAGCGAAAATCGGTGCGACTTAGACCGCGACACCCCAGAACCTGATGCGCGCTGAGGGCGTACTCCATGCAGGCGTTGAAAATCTCTTGCGGGATATCGGCGGGCACCACGTGGCGCGAACCGCCCGGCTTGTACTTGGCGTCATAGTCGTACCAGCCATCGGTCAGGATGTCGGTCACCGTCAGCGCCCGATCCCCCATCACGGTGGTGGTCAGTTCGCGACCCGGCGCAAAGGCCTCGACCATCACCAGATCGGGCATGTCATCCGAAAGTTGTGGCGGCGCATTGGCGGCTTCATGCACAAGGTACACCCCGACCGAGGACCCCTCGTTATAGGGTTTGACCACATAGGGCGGCGCCATCACATGCGCGGCACTTACATCGGCCTTACCTGCCAGAACGCTATCGACCACCGGAAGGCCCGCCGCGCGGTAAGCCGCCTTGGTCTTGTCCTTGTCCATGGCAAGTGCCGAGGCCAGAACGCCGGAATGCGTATAGGGCATCCGCATCCATTCCAGCAGGCCCTGAACACAACCGTCTTCCCCCCAGCGGCCATGCAGGGCGTTGAACACCACATCCGGCGCAACATCTTCCAAACGTGTGAAAAGATCGTGGCCGGCGTCAACCTCTACCACGTCATAGCCTGCTTCCCTCAATGCGGCGGCGCATTCACGTCCTGACGAGAGGGACACCTCGCGCTCTGCCGAGGGGCCGCCCATTATCACCGCCACTTTCGGGGTTGTCCTGCTCGAACGAACCACCTTGTGCCTCAATGTCCCGGGCCTGTTTGCGACCCATGTTATTTGTTATCTGCCTGAATGGCTTACGCCGGGGTCGTTTCGCCGACCCTCATGATTTCCCAGTGTAACTCTATTCCACTGTTTTGGAAAACCCTTTTTCGCACCTCTTCGCCCAATCCTTCAAGATCGGCAGCGGTGGCGCCACCCGCATTGATCAGGAAATTCGGGTGTTTCTCGCTCATCTGCGCTCCGCCACGGCGCGCGCCGCGCAGACCGGCCTCGTCGATCACCTTCCAGGCCTTCAGATCATGCACGTCATCGGCGCGTCCGGTCGAGCTGAACCCCGCCGGATTGCGAAAGGTGCTTCCGGCGCTGCGCTCTTTTGTGGGCTGGGTCTCGTCGCGCTTGGCAAGCTGCGCGGCCATCCGCGCATGAAGCTCTTCGGGTACGCCCTTGGGGGCCTCAAAAGTGGCGTGGGTTATCACCCACCCTACGGGTAAATCGCTCTGACGGTATTGAAAGTTGAGGTCTTGTGGCGTGAGGGTGACCCGCTTGCCCTCGCGCGTCACCGCCTCGGCGCTGACGAAATGATCCGCCGTATAGTGGCCATAACAGCCCGCGTTCATCCGCACGGCACCGCCAATCGCGCCGGGGATGGTGCGCAGGAAGGTAAGGTCAAGCCCCGCATCCGCCGCCCGGCGCGCCACATGCGCATCAAGCGCCGCCGCGCCCGCGGTAACGCGGGTGCCCTCGATCTCGATCCCGTTAAAGCCGCGCCCAAGCCGGATCACCACCGCCCGCAACCCGCCATCGCGCACGATCAGGTTGCTGCCCACCCCGATCGGGAAAACCGCGATGTCGCTGTTGAGTGCTCCGAGAAACTGCGCCAGATCCTCGGTATCGGCGGGCTGAAACAGCCAATCCGCAGGCCCGCCCACGCGCAGCCATGTCAGATCGGACAACGGACGGTTCGGGGTCAGCTTGCCCCGCGTTTGCGGCAATTCAGTCATGGATTGGCTTTTGCCCCGGCTTGGCCTTGAGGTAAAGCCCCATCTCCGCCCCCGTCGTCGCCCCAGGGCGCGCGACCCGGCGGGATCACCATGGCTGTGCCGCTCAGCCCCTCAACCGTTCTTTCAGCGTTGTCGCAAGCCAGCCGAGAGAGACACCGATCACCGATCCGAGCAGAACACCCAGCGAGGAGAAGGCCACAACCGCCATGATTAGCGTTGCATCGGGAAACCGAAGCACCTCGACAAGCAGGAAGGTCGCCGCAAGGCAGGCCGCCGCTCCGCCCATAAGTATTGCGGCGATACTTCTTGCGGTATCCCAGGCGCCAACCCGACAGCACCGCAATGAGGGCCGCCAAAAGAAAGAGGGCGTTCAACACGGCCTATTTTACCGCGCGCCTGATCCAGCGGGCCAGATAGATGATCGGCCAGCGCAGGATGCTCATCCCCGCCGCCAGCACCAACAGCCCGACCCAAGGCCCGTTCTGCCAGGTGACATACCCCAAAATCGGCACCCCGATCGCAATCAGGAAATAGGCGCGCCGCCAGAGGTTGTCGCGGCTTGGCAGCATCGCCAGGATATTGGCCAGGAAAGCCCAGAGACAGGCAAGCAACAGGGACAGGGTCATTTCGGAACCTCCGGATTCTGGCCACGCAGCCGGGCAATGGCAAAGCGGAGCGGGCGGCGGAACATCGAGACAAGCGCAAACACGCCGCCAAGGGCAACAAGCCAGCCGTGCTGATATCCGGCAAAGCCGATCACCAGCGGCGCAAGGATCAAAAGGGTCAGGCCGGGCACATATTGCCACCGCATCGGCAACAGCGCGACGATGGTGGCGGCCAGCACCCACAGGCTTGCGATCAGAAGCGACAGGCTCATGTCATGCGCCCCGCGACAGAGGCCGCAAAGCAGCCGAGGCTCAGGATAATGCCCGCCCATGGCACCCAGGCACCGACCGAAAAGCCGACATCGGGCTGGCGTCGCTTCAGGCCGATCAGGGCGGCATTGACGATGGCAAAGACGATCAAAAGCGCCAGCGTCGTCACCTCGGCCAGCACCGCCACCGGCAGGGTAAGCGCCGAGGCGATCACCACCGCGCCGATCAGGACCGAGGCCAGCACCGGCGTACCAAAGCGCGGATGGGCGTGATAAAAAAGCGCAAACTGCGGCGAGCGTCGGCCAAGACCAAAGAGCACCCGGCTGGCCATTACGATCTGCGCCAGCACGCCGTTGAGCGCCGCCGCCACGGCAATCGCCGAGAGAAACACCGGGCTTGTGCCTGTCCCGGCCTCCCAGACAAGCGCCAGCGGGCGTTCCGAGGCACCAAGCACCTCGCGCGGGACCGAGCGCACCGCCGCCAGCGATACCATGGCATAAAGGATCGCGGTGATCCCGAGCGCGTAAAGAATTGCGCGCGGCATGTTGCGCGCGGGCGCGCGCACCTCTTCGGCCATGTTGACCATGTCGTCAAAGCCGATAAAGGCAAACACCGCAAAAAGCGTTGCCGCCGCCACGCCGTTCCATTCAGGTGTCGGCAAGGGCAGGACCCAGTCCGCCACAGGCTCGGCCGCAACTCCGGCGCCGATGACAAGGACAAGTCCGACCACTTCGATCACGGTCAGGATCGCGGCAAGGGCAAGGCTTTCGAGAACGCCGATAATCGCCACCCCGGTGAGCGCGATGCCAAGGCCGATCACCGCCACCGCAAAAGGGATGTCGATGATCGAGGTGAGATAGCCCACCCCACCGCGCAGAACCGCCGCGGCGGCGACGGTGCCCGCGACGACGTTGATCATGCCAACACCAACAGCAAGCCAATGCGCCTGCAATCCGATCTCGACATAAGAGCTGTCACCGGCGGCCTCGGGGATGCGGGCGGACAATTCGGAAAACGACAGCGCCGTCGGCACCGCGACCAGGGCGGCCAGCAGGAAGGCTACCGGCGCCCACATGCCCGCCTCGCCAGCGGCGGCCCCGGTCAGGACATAGATACCAGCGCCCACCATGATGCCGATCCCGTAGGCGGTCAAAAGACCAGGGCCGATCCGGCGCTTTAGGGCTTCTGGCATCGAGGTTATCCCTTCAAACGCCCCGGCAGGTTATTGGCCCATGTGCTGATCGTGCCGGCCCCGAGACAGACCACCATATCGCCGGGCCGGGCCTCGGCGCGCACCAGCCGCTCAAGGTCGTCTTCATCCTTGACCGCATGGGCGTGGCGATGGCCATGGCGGATTAGACCGGCCACAAGATCATCGCGGCTTGCGCCCTCGATCGGCTCTTCGCCGGCCGCATACACTTCGGCAATGCCCACGACATCGGCCTCGTTGAAGCAGGCGCAGAAATCCTCAAACAGGGAATGCAGGCGGGAATAGCGGTGCGGCTGATGCACGGCGATGATGCGCCCTTCGGTGGCCTGGCGCGCTGCCCTGAGCACGGCCGTGATCTCGGTCGGGTGATGACCGTAATCGTCGATGATGGTCACGCCGTTGACCTCCCCCACGCGGGTGAAGCGGCGATTGACACCGCCGAACGCGGCCAGGGCCTTGCGGATTTCATCGCCCTTCATGCCCAGGTGACGCGCCACGGCAACCGCGCTCAGCGCGTTGCTGACGTTGTGATCGCCCGGCATCGGCAGCGAGCAGCCTTCAATCTTTTTGCCCTCGCCCTGAAGCAGGATATCGAAATGTGCGACACCGGCCTTGTAGGTAAGATTGACCGCGCGCACATCGGCCTGGGCGTTAAAGCCATAGGTCACCACCCGCCGGTCGGTGATCTTGCCGACAAGTACCTGAACATCCGGGTCATCGGTGCAACAGACCGCCAGCCCGTAGAACGGGATATTGCTGACGAAATCGAGAAAGCCCTTGTGAAGCGCCTCTTCGGTGCCCCAATGCTCCATATGCTCGGGGTCGATATTGGTGACGATGGCGATGGTCGCCGGAAGGCGGTTGAAGGTGCCGTCACTTTCATCGGCCTCGACCACCATCCATTCGCCCTCGCCCATGCGTGCATTGCTGCCATAGGCGTGGATGATACCGCCATTGATCACCGTCGGGTCGATGCCGCCCGCCACCAGCAATTCCGCCACCAGCGTCGTGGTGGTGGTCTTGCCATGGGTCCCGGCCACGGCGATGTTGGATTTCAGGCGCATCAGCTCGGCCAGCATCTCGGCGCGGCGCACAACCGGAAGACCGCGCAGGCGGGCCTGATCCAACTCGGGATTACCGGGCTTGATCGCGGAAGAAATAACCACGACCTCTGCCGCCGCAAGGTTTTCGGCGCGCTGACCTTCAAAGATGGTCGCGCCCCGTTCGGCAAGCCGGTCGGTGATCTTCGAACGCTTGAGGTCGCTGCCCTGCACCGTATAGCCGTGGTTCAGCAAGACCTCTGCTATACCCGACATGCCGATGCCGCCGATCCCGACAAAATGGATCGGGCCGACATCGCCCGGAAGCTTGGTTGCTGCATTCATTCGGCGACACCTTTATTCGCAAGTTCCTCGACCATATCCGCAAGATGCCGGGGCGCATCGGGCTGTGCGCAGCCAAGTGCCGCCTGCGACATCATCATGGCGCCCTGCGGATTGCTCAGCACCGCGGCTATCTGCTCTGAAAGCGTGGAAACCTCAAGCCGCTTTTCGGGGATCAGGATTGCCGCCCCCGCCTCGGTCAGGCCACGCGCGTTGGCCTGCTGATGATCGCCCGTCGCCGCCGCATAGGGGATCAGGATCGAGGGGCGGCCAATCACGCTAATGTCGGCGACGCTGCTTGCACCGGCGCGGCTGATGACAAGCTGGGCCTCGGACATGCGGCGCGGGACATCGCGAAAGAACGGCTGAACATCAGCATCAATCCCCTGATCGGCGTAATACTGCGCCACCCGGTCGCCGTCTTCGTCGCGGGCCTGATGGCTGACGCGGACATTGCGCAGCATGTCACTGGGCAGTTCGGCAATCGCGGGGGGCACCACATCCGACAGGATGCGCGCGCCCTGGCTTCCGCCGATCACAAGAATGGACATCGGGTAATCGCCCGGCGCGATATACCCCGCCCCGGCCCGCTCAAGCACCGCGGCGCGCACCGGGTTGCCCACGTAAACACCCTCGACGCCCTCGGGAAGATCGGTGGGCCAGGTGCCACAGGCCACCCGGTCGACACGCTTTGCAAATATCCTGTTGACCCGACCCAACACGCCGTTCTGTTCGTGCACCATGCGCGGGCGGCGCAGGATCCATGCCGCCGCCAGTGCCGGGATACTTGGATAACCGCCAAAGCCGACCACGACCGCGGGCCTGTCGCCCATCATGCGGATGCCTGCACCGATGATGCCGCCCAGAATATGCAGAGGCGCCAACAGCTTGTTGATCACTCCGCCACGGGCAAAGGTGGCGCTTGCCACCTGCTCGATCTCGACCGAATGCGGGAAGCCGCCGGTATAGCGCGCACCGCGCGCATCGGTCGACAGCTTGACCCGCCAGCCCCGGCGCAGCATCACCTCGGCAAGCGCCTGAGCGGGAAACATATGCCCGCCCGTACCGCCCGCCGCGATCACCAGAAGCGGCTTGCGCCCGCTCATCTGCGCCCCCTGAGGATATCACCGATCTGCCCCTGCGGGCGGGTCCGGGTGAAGGCCAGAAGCATGCCCACCGCAATCCCGCCAGCCACCACCGACGAGCCGCCATAGCTTACGAATGGCAGGGTCATGCCCTTGGCCGGCAACAGCCGCACCGCGACGCCCATGTTGATCATCGCCTGCGCGCCGAACATCGCCACAAGGCCGGTGCCCGCAAGACGGATGAACGGATCACGCTCGCGCATCAGCCGCAGGAACGAGCGCACCGCGATGCCCGCGTAAAGCGCGATGATGCAAAGCACGAGGACAAGCCCGTATTCCTCGGCCGCAACCGCGATGATGAAATCGGTATGCGCATCGGGCAGCGACCATTTCACCTGTCCCTCACCGACGCCCACACCGAAAAACCCGCCCTCGCGGATCGCGTTGGTGGCAAAGCCAAGCTGCGTCGTCGGGTCGATATCGGGCGACAGGAACCCGTCAATGCGGCGCGCGAAATGCTCCGAGTTGGAATAGGCCAGCGATCCGAACAAGACCACGCCCCCCGCCATGACCAGCAACAGAATGATCGGCGCCCCGGCAACGAAATACATCACCCCCCAGCCAAACAGCACCAGCGCCGCCTGCCCGAAATCGGGCTGCATCGCCAGGAATCCGAGGATCACCATCGCCAGCAGGAACGACCAGCCAAGCCCCGGCGGCCCGTTGATCTGCTGGCTTGCGGCCATCATCCAGGCGGCCACCACCACGAAGGCAGGCTTGAGAAACTCCGAGGGCTGCACGCTCGCAAAGCCAAGACTGTACCAGCGCACGGCCCCCTTGCCGAAATCGGTGCTAAAGACCGGCAACAGCAAGAGCGCGGCAAAGGCGGCGAGAAACCCAAGCACCGCAAGGCGACGGACAAGTTCCGGTCGCATCATTGAGGTCAGCACCATCGCCACAAGCGCCAGGCCACCGAAAACCGCCTGCCGCTGGACATAATGAAAGGCATCAAAGCCGTTCTTCTCGGCCAAAGGAGGCGAGGCCGCCAGCCCAAGAAGAATGCCGATAGCGAAGAGGATCAGCACGCAGGAAAACGACCACTTGTCGATCGTGCGCCACCATTTCGGAATCACGGGCTCTGCGTCCCGCAGGGGCACTGCCCCATAGACCATCTCTGTCATAAGCCTGCCGCCTCTGATATCTTGCGCCCCTTTGCGGGGTCTGACGCCAAGTCTAGCGCTGTTTTCGCATTATTGCCAGTCTAAACCCCTTGCCAATAGGCGGCATTTCGCGTCTTTGCGCGAGCATGACAAAGGTGGTCGAAACCCTGATCCTTGGCGCCGGTGCGGCCGGCATGATGTGCGCGGCCCATGCGGGCGGCGACACTCTGGTGATTGATCACGCCCGCGCGCCCGGCGAAAAGATCCGCATTTCCGGTGGCGGACGCTGCAATTTCACCAACCTTCACGCCGCGCCGGAAAACTTCCTGTCGCAGAATCCGCATTTCTGCAAATCCGCGCTCAGCCGCTATACCCAATGGGATTTCATCGACCTGATCGCGCGCCACGGGATCGCCTGGCACGAAAAAACGCTGGGACAGCTGTTTTGCGACGACAAGGCCACCCAGATCGTGGCGATGCTGCGCGATGAGATGACCCGCGCCGGGGCGCGCCTGGCGCTCGCCACCTCGCTGGTGGACCTGTCCCATGACGGTGCTCGCTTTCATGCCACGCTGGAGTGCGAGGGCACCCGCCGACCGATCACCGCACGCAATCTCGTGGTGGCCACGGGCGGAAAATCCATCCCCAAAATGGGCGCCACCGGCCTCGCCTATGACATTGCCCGCCAGTTTGGCCATGCCCTGACCGAGACCCGTCCCGCGCTGGTGCCGCTGACCTTTTCCGACGCACCATTTGCCCCGCTCTCGGGCGTCGCCCTGCCCGCCCGTGTCGGTCACGGCGCAACCCATTTTGACGAGGCGGTGCTGTTCACCCATCGCGGCCTCTCCGGTCCCGCCATCCTGCAAATCTCGTCCTATTGGCACGAGGGCGAGGCGATCACGCTTGACCTCGATCCGACCAACAGCCTGTTTGACTCCCTGCGCAGGCAACGCCAGACCCAAGGCCGCCGCAATCTCACCACCGAACTCGCGCGCCACCTGCCCGCCAAGCTGGTCGATCACCTGACACCGCACCTGGGTCTCTCGGGCAACCTGGCCGATCAATCCGATGCCCGTCTGGGCGAGATCGTGACGGCGTTGCGCCACTGGTCCCTCAAACCCACCGGATCAGAGGGCTACCGCACCGCCGAAGTCACCCTTGGCGGTATCGACACCGGCGGGCTGTCGTCGAAAACCATGATGTCAAACCACCTGCCGGGGCTTTACTTCATCGGCGAGGCGGTCGATGTCACCGGCTGGCTTGGCGGTTACAACTTCCAATGGGCCTGGTCCTCGGGCTGGGCCGCTGGCACCGCCATCACCCAATCGCGCGCCTGACCTTCTTCTTGGCAAAAATACTCATTTCGCCCGGATCAGGGTATGCTGACCACTCAAAGCCGTCGCCGGACCTCGGCCATGAAATCCTCGCCGCGCTGCTCGAAATTGTCATATTGATCAAAACTCGCGGCAGCCGGGGCCAAAAGCACCACATCGCCGGGTTCGGCCTCTGCCATCGCGCTTTGAACCGCCTGCGCCATGTCGGTGCAGATCTCGGCCTCGACCCCCTCAAGCTGAAGTGCGAAATGCGCCGCCTCGCGCCCGATCACATAGGCCTTGCGCACATGCGCGAGGCCGGGGGCAAGCGCGGCAAGGCCGCCCTCTTTCTCGAGCCCGCCACAGATCCAGCGAATACTCGCGAAGGCCTGCAAGGCCTTGAGCGCGCTGTCAACATTGGTTGCCTTGCTGTCATTGACGAAGATCACGCCATCCTTTTCGGCAATTCTCTGACTGCGGTGCGGCAGGCCCGCGAATGTGGCAAAGCCCTGCTCAATGACCCGCGGCGCAAGCCCGAGCGTGCGACAGGCGGCATAGGCGGCACAGGCGTTCTGATGGTTATGCGCCCCCGGCAGGCCGGGCACATTGCGCAAATCAATCGACCCCACCTGCCTGCCCTTGCGATATTCGCTCAGAAACCCCTTGCGCGCGCCCACGGTCCAGCCGGGACCGGAAAGCCTGCGCTCGACCGATACCCGGATCACCCGGTCGTCGGCTGGCCCCTCGCTGAGCTGCCCGGCAAGATACCGGCCCTCGGCCTCGTCCACCCCGATGATGGCCCTGTCCGGCCCGCCCTCGGCAAAGAGCCGTCGCTTGGCGGCGAAATACCCACCAAGCCCGCCGTGGCGCTCAAGATGATCGGCCGAGAAATTGGTGAACACCGCCACATCCGGTGTCAGCGCCCGCGCGAGGTCGGTCTGATAGCTCGACAGTTCAAGAACCACGATTCCGCCGTCCCCCGGCGGATCAAGATCAAGCACCCCGCGCCCAATATTCCCGGCAAGCTGCGCCGGTTTGCCCGCCTCAAGCAACAGATGATGGATCAGCGCCGAGGTCGTGGACTTGCCATTGCTCCCGGTCACCGCAATCACCCGCGGCGCAACGTCGAAACTGCTCCATTCCGGCAGGGCCAGCGAGCGGAAAAACAGCCCGATATCGTTGTCGACGGGCACGCCCGCCTCCTGGGCGATGGCAACCACCTTGTTGGGGGCAGGGTAAAGGTGCGGAATTCCGGGGCTGACGATCAGGCAGGCGATATCCTCAAAGGCACGCGGATGCGAAAGCTCGGTGATCTCGAAGCCTTCGGTCCCGGCTTTGTCGCGCGCCTCGGGGTTGTCATCCCAACAGACCGGCACCGCGCCGCCCGCACGCAGCGCCCGCGCCGCCGACAGGCCCGATCGCCCAAGCCCAAGCACGCCAACCCGCGCGCCCTCGAATCCTCTGACTGGTATCATGCCGCCCGCCCCTCATTCAGACCGGTCCAATCGCTAGCGCAGATACCCGCGCTTGACCAGAGCCCTCGCAGGCGCCTCAGCGCAGCTTCAGGGTCGCCAGGCCGACCATTGCCAGGATAAGCGCGATGATCCAGAAGCGGATCACGATCTGCGGTTCGGCCCAGCCCTTCTTTTCGTAATGATGGTGAATCGGCGCCATCAGGAACACCCGCTTGCCGGTGCGCTTGAAATAAAGCACCTGGATGATCACGCTCAGTGCTTCGACCACGAAAAGGCCCCCGACGATGCCAAGCACAAGCTCGTGCTTGGTGGCGACCGCGATCGCCCCTAATGCGCCGCCAAGCGCGAGCGATCCGGTATCCCCCATGAACACCGCCGCAGGTGGCGCATTGTACCACAGGAACCCGAGGCCCCCACCGACAAGCCCGGCCACGAAAACAAGGATTTCCCCGGTGCCCGGAACGTAATGCAGGCCAAGGTAATCGGTGAAATCGACCCGGCCCACGGCATAGGCGATGATGCCAAGCGCGCTTGAGGCGATCATCACCGGCATGATCGCCAGCCCGTCAAGCCCGTCGGTCAGGTTGACCGCATTGGCCGCCCCCACGATCACGAACATCGCGAAGGGAATAAAGAAGATGCCCATGTTAAGCAGCACATCCTTGAATACCGGCAGGGCGAGCTGAAACTGAAGCTCTCCGGGATGATGATAGCTTGCCCAATAGGCGGCCACACCGGCGATCAGAAAGCCAAGCCCAAGGCGGACCTTGCCCGACACGCCCGACACGTTCTGCTTGCTGACCTTGGCATAATCATCCGCAAAACCGATCAGGCCAAAGGCAAGCGTCACGAAGAGCACCAGCCAGACATAGGGATTATCAAGTCGCGCCCAGAACAGTGTCGAAGTCACAAGCGCGCCCACGATCAGCAGGCCGCCCATGGTCGGCGTGCCCGACTTGGCGAAATGGCTTTCCGGTCCGTCGCTGCGAATGGGCTGCCCCTTGCCCTGACGGCGGCGCAACACGTTGATCAACGGCGGACCAAAGATGAACCCAAAGATCAGGGCCGTCATGAAGGCCCCGCCCGCGCGGAAGGTAATATACCGGAAAAGGTTGAAGAAATCTCCGCCATCCGACCAGATGGTCAACCAATATAGCATTACCTGTTTCCTTTTTCCGCACCACGGCCCGCGCGTCGCAACGCATCGACCACAAGGCTGACCCGGCTCCCCTTGGAGCCCTTGATCAACACGACATCGCCCGCGTCTATCACGCGATGGGCCTGATCTGCCAGTTCTTGTGCCGTCTCGCGCCATTTCCCGCGCCGGGTCTCGGGCAGGGCCTCCCAGAGGGCGCGCATGCGCGGCCCGACGCAATGTATTTCGTCGATCAGGGCGATCTCGGGCAACTCCGCAAGACCCGCATGAAGCGCGATCTCGTCGGGGCCAAGTTCAAGCATATCCCCCAGAATGGCGATCCGGCGCCCCTTGGACACCCGCCCCACCCCGTCGCGCGGGGTGGCGGCCGCCAGCACCTCAAGAGCTGCGGCCATCGAGGTTGGATTGGCGTTGAACGCATCGTCGATCATGTCAAGCGTCAGATCCTCATCTGCCGGATCAAGCGCCAGCGTCTCGCGGGTGCCGCGCCCGGCGGGCGGGCTCCAGCGGCCAAGGTCAAGCGGGGCCATGTCGCCATCGCCACCAAGCGCCGCCACCGCAAGCAGGACGCCAAGCCCGTTCATCGCGAAATGCCGCCCCGCGCTGTTGATCTTGAACAGGGTCGTAACGCCGTTGACCTCGGCCTGAACCACGGTGCGGTCATCCGTGAGGGTCGCCTGCCCCAAACGGGCTGCATCTCCCGCCTTGCCAAAGGTCACGATCTCTGCGCCACGCGCCTGCGCCGCCGATATCAGGATCGGCGTGGTCGCAAGGTCGGCATTGATCACCGCAACCCCGCCCGGTTCCAGACCCTCGAAGATCGCGGCCTTTTCGTGGGCGATCCCCTCGATACTCTCAAACGCCTCAAGATGGGCGGCGGCGACGGTGGTGATCATCGCCACATGCGGGCGCGCCAAGCGCGCCAGCGGCGCAATTTCGCCGGGGTGGTTCATGCCGATCTCGATGACCGCGAATTCGGTCTCGACCGGCATGCGCGCCAAAGTAAGTGGCACGCCCCAGTGGTTGTTGTAGCTGGCCTCGGCGGCATGGGTTCGGCCCTGTGCCGAAAGGACATCGCGCAGCATTTCCTTGGTCGAGGTCTTACCGACAGAACCGGTAACCGCCACGACCCGCGCGCCCGTGCGGGCGCGTGCCGCGCGGCCAAGCGCCTCAAGCCCCGCCAGAACGTCATCGACAATCAAAAGCGGCGCATCCGCCGCAACCCCCTCGGGCACATGGCTGACCAAGGCGGCGACGGCACCGCTGGCAAGCGCCTGCGCGACAAAGTCATGACCATCGCGCGCGGCCTTGAGAGCGACGAACAGATCGCCCGCCTGCAAGGTGCGTGTATCAATCGAGACGCCGTTTGCCTGCCAGTCACCGATGGCGCGCCCGCCGGTGGCGGCGGCGGCCCCGGCGCTGGTCCAGAGCGTCACGCGAGGCCCCCGTCAAGTGCCGTGACGACAACGCTGGCCTGCTCGACATCATCGAAGGGCAGCACATCATCGCCCACGGTCTGGCCGGTCTCGTGTCCCTTGCCGCAAATCAACAACGCATCGCCGGGCCCAAGGGCATCTACCCCGCGCAGGATCGCCAGCGCGCGATCGCCCACCTCCAGCGCGCCGGGACAGCCCTGCATAACCGCCGCGCGGATTGCGGCAGGGTCTTCCGAGCGCGGGTTGTCATCGGTCACGATCACGTCGTCGGCAGTGTCAGCCGCCGCCTTGCCCATCAGCGGGCGCTTGGCGCTGTCGCGGTCGCCGCCGGCCCCGACTATGGCAATCAGCCGCCCCATCACATGCGGGCGCAGCGCCTTGATCGCGGTCGCCACCGCATCGGGGGTATGGGCGAAATCGACAAACACCGCCGCACCATTTTCGCGCGTCGCCGCAAGCTGCATCCGGCCCCGCACGGTTTTCATGCCCGGCAGGGTCTCGAACACCCGCTCGGCATCGGCGCCCGCACCAATCGCAAGCCCCGCCGCCAAAAGAACGTTTTCCGCCTGAAACCCGCCGATCAGGTCAAGCCGGAGTTGGTGCACATGCCCTTCCCAGTCAAAGCGAAGCACCTGACCGGTGGCATCAAAGCGCTGTGCCAGAAGCCGAAGATCGGCGCCATCGCGGCGCCCCACGGTGATGATATCCTGACCACGGTCGGCGGCGATCTCGGCCATGTCAATGCCGCGCAGATCGTCGACATTGATCACCGCCACGCCCTCTTCAGGCAGAACGCGGGCGAAGAGACCGGCCTTGGCGGCGAAATACTCGTCAAAGCTGGCGTGATAATCCAGGTGATCCTGAGTGAAGTTGGTGAACCCCGCCGCCGCAAGGCGCACCCCGTCAAGGCGGCGCTGCGCAAGACCGTGGCTTGAGGCCTCCATCGCGGCATGGGTCACGCCCGCCGCCTCGCAGTCCGCCAAAAGCCGGTGCAGGGTGATCGGTTCCGGCGTCGTGTGGGTCATCGGCGCGCTATAGGCGCCCTCGACGCCGGTGGTGCCAAGGTTGACCGCCTCAAAGCCAAGCCCCTGCCAGATCTGGCGGGTAAAGGTGGCGACGGATGTCTTGCCGTTGGTGCCGGTCACCGCGATCATGGTTTCGGGCTGCGCACCGAACCAGAGGGCGGCGGCATAGGCCAATGTCTGGCGCGGGTCCTGGGCAACGATCAGGGCCGCGTCGCTTACGGCAAGCTCATCCTGCGCGATGCGCGCGCCCTGCGAATCCGTCAGGATCGCCCCGGCCCCCATCCGCAGGGCATATTTGATAAACTCCGCACCATGCACCCGCGTGCCCGGCAGGGCCGCGAAAAGCGTGCCGGTCCGCACCGTGCGGCTATCGACACTCAACCCGGTAATCTGTGCCTGCCGCCCGCCCTGCGCGGTCAGGCCAAGCTCTGCCAATGATCGTATATGCCCCACCGCGCGCTGCCCTGTTCTGGCCTAATTGGATGTCTGCCTTATAGCAGCCAATTCACTGGGTTCAATCTCGGGACGCAGCCCCATGAGCGGCGCCACGCGACGGATGATCTCGGCGGCAATCGGCACCGCAGTCCAACCGGCGGTGCGGCGCGGTTCGTCGCCCGAGGTCTCGACCGGTTCATCAAGGCTTACGACCAGCACATATTTCGGATCATGCGCCGGGAAAATGCTGGCGAAGGTCGCGATCACCTTGTCCTTGTGATAGCCGCCGCCGTTTTCCTTGGGCTTGTCGGCGGTGCCGGTCTTGCCGCCGACCGCATAGCCGGCAACCTCGCCAAGGGAGGCGGTACCATCGGTCACCACCTCGCGCAGCATCTTGCGGATCGCGGCGGCGGTTTGGGTCGAAACCACGCGCGGCCCCGGTGCAGCGTCCTTGGTGCGCAGCAAGGTCGGCGTCACCCGGCGTCCGCCATTGGCAATCGTGGCATAGGCCGCGGCCAGATGCATCGGCGTCGTCGAAAGGCCATGACCATAGGAGATCGTCATGGTCGAGAGTTCCGACCAGTTTTTCGGCAGCAGCGGCTGACTGCGCGCGGCCTCGGAAATCTCAAGCGGCGACGGCTCCATAAAGCCAAGCTGCTCAAGAAACGCCCGCTGACGGGTCGCGCCGATTTCCATCGCTATACGCGCCGTGCCCACGTTCGAGGATTTGACGATCACCTTGCTTACACTCAATTCCGGGCCGTAATTGTGGAAATCACGGATCTTGAAGCGGCCCCAGGTCATCGGGCTCTTGGTGTCGATCATCGTGTCCGGCGAGACCAGTCCAAGCTCCATCGCCTGAGCCACGGCGAAAGTCTTGAAGGTGCTGCCAAGCTCGTACACGCCCTGCACGGCGCGGTTGAACAGCGGGCTGTCGCTCGGGCGTCCCGAAACCGGGGGCGCGGGGCGGTCATTGGGGTCAAAATCGGGAAGCGAGGCGACGGCGACCACCTCGCCAGTGTGCACATCCATCAGGATGCCGGCGGCGCCCTTGGCGTTCATGATTTTCATGCCGCCATAAAGCACCCGCTCCATCGCGGCCTGGACCGACAGATCAAGCGAAAGTGTCAGCGGCTCGTGCGCGCGTGCCGGGTCGCGCAGGCGTTCGTCGTAAAACCGCTCGATCCCGGCAACGCCGATCACCTCGGCGGCATGAACGCCTTCGCGGCCGAACCCGGCGCCGCCAAGCACATGCGCCGCCAGACGACCGTTGGGGTAAAGCCGCATTTCGCGCGGCCCGAACAACAGGCCGGGCTCGCCGATGTCATGCACCGCCTGCTTTTGCTCGGGGCTCAGCTTGCGCTTGATCCAGAGGAACTTGCGCTTGCCGGTGAAATCCCTGAGCAGGTCGTCTTGCTTGAGATCGGGGAAAATCTCTGCCAGCTTTTCGGCGGCATGTTCAGGGTCGATCATCTGCTGGGGCTGGGCATAAAGGCTGTGGGTGTCGAAATTGGTCGCAAGAATGCGCCCCTCGCGATCGACGATATCGGCGCGCTGTGCCTGAATTTGCGCACCGGCCACGCTTGTGCGCGGTTCGGCCGGTTCAGAGCCCGCCAACACCGCCATCCGTCCGCCAACGACACCGAAAGCACAGAAAAACATCACCGCCAGCACCAAAAGCCGCCCCTCGGCACGGCGCCGCGCGCGGTCGCGCATTTCCTCGTGGCGCAGGCGGATGTTCTCGCGTTCGATGGCATCAGGGTTTTCGCCGCGATTGCGGGCCTCAAGAATGCGGGCCAGTGGGCGCAGGGGGGTGCGGATCATGGCTGTTGCTCCGAGTTCGAGACATCCACGGGATCGGTGATCGGCAAAAGCGGCGGCGCGGGATAGGCGACCTGATCAATCTTGCCGAACTGATAGGGTTGAAGCGGCAAAAGGCCAAGCTTGTCGTAATTGATCTCGACCAGGTCCATCAGGCGCACGGGCCGGTTCAGATAGGCCCATTCCGCGTTGAGCACACGCAGACGCTGGCGCGCCTCGCCAATCTCGTATTGCAGGGTCTGGGTTCGGCTTTGCGCCTCTTGCGTGCGGTAATTCTCGCGGTAGGCCCAAAAGGCCAGCCCGATCACGACAAGAGCGGTCAGGGCACAGAAAAAGCTACGCATCAGTGTCCCCCTTTCAGGGTCGGCATGCCAATGGCCTTGCGGTCGGTCTGTCCCGCCGGGGCCTCGGTGCGGATCGCCACCCGCAGCTTGGCACTGCGCGAGCGCGGGTTTTCCGCAAGTTCCTGCGGATCGGGGCCAATCGCCTTGCGGGTCTTGAGGATGAACTGCGGCTCGGAACGCGCAACTTCGGGGGCGTGACGGCTTCCGCCACCGCCGCCGCCAGAGCGGTCCTGCATGAAGCGCTTGACCATGCGGTCCTCGATCGAGTGAAAGGTCACCACCGCCAGTTGCCCGCCGGGGGCAAGCGCGCGTTCAGCGGCCTCGAGACCGGCAAGCAATTCGCCGTATTCATCATTCACCGCAATCCGGATCGCCTGAAAGCTGCGGGTCGCAGGATGGGCCTGATTTGGCTTTGAGCGGGGCAATGACTTTTCAATGATCCCCGCAAGTTGCAGCGTCGTTTCAATCGGCGCCTGCTCGCGGGCGCGCAGGATGTTGCGGGCAATGCGGCGGCTGGCGCGCTCTTCACCGTAGAGATACAGGATATCGGCCAGGTCGCCCTCATCGGCGGTATTGACCAGATCGGCGGCGGTGGGACCGTCCTGACTCATCCGCATGTCAAGCGGCCCGTCGCGCATGAAGGAAAAGCCGCGCTCGGATTGATCAAGCTGCATCGAGGAGACGCCAAGATCAAGCACGACGCCGCTCAGGTTTTCACCATATTCGTCGAGTCTGGAAAAATTGCCCTGCACCAGACGCAGACGCTCGCCATACCCTGCGCCCCAGACCTCTGCCATTTCAAGGGCGAGCGGGTCACGGTCAACGCCAATCACCTGATCCGCACCCGCCTCAAGCAAGCCACGGGCATAGCCCCCGGCGCCAAGCGTACCGTCAAGCCAGACCCCGGAAACCGGCGCCACCGCCGCCAGAAGAGGACGCAACAGAACCGGAATATGCGGGGCAGGATCATTCGGGGGGGCCGCAGGTGCCATGACTTTACGCCCCTTTCGCACGATCCAACAGGATAAGCGGGTCGAAATCCTCGGGCAACTCATCCAGCCAGCTCTCGGTTTTCAACAGCTCTTCCTGCTCATAGGTTTCAGGCTTCCAGATCTGAAAAGTGTCGCCCGCGGCAATAAAGAACGCCTCGTTCTCAAGCCCGATCTTCTTGCGAAGCTTGGCCGGCAGCACAAGGCGTCCGGTCTCGTCCACACTGGTGGGAAAGCTTTGCCCGTGAAACAGGCGCTGCAACATCTTGCGCTCGATCGAGCCGCGCGGCATCGCATCAATCTGGTCATCGACCTCTTCGATGGCCTCGATGGTGTAGCACTCAAGAAAGCTGCGGCGGTGATCGCCGTAGACGATGACAAGCTCGGGGTTCAAACCTTCGGTCCAGTTCGGATCAGAGGCCTCGATCACGCGGCGAAACGGGGCCGGGATAGACACCCTGCCCTTTGCATCAACCTTGTGGTGGCCTTCACCTCTGAATCTGCGACCCACTGTACCGTTGGCCCCTATGTTAGCCCCGTTGAAATATTCGGCCCCTCAGACACGAAACGGCGGGTTGATCTGCTGCCACTGATCAACCCGCCGCCCTCGTCCCGCTGAGCGGGGTGTCCAGCTGCGCGCGCCACCTGGGGGGATGTCTGCTCGCTCGCGCGCCGGATCTCTGTGTCGATGAAAGCGGGGTGCCTGTATGAAACCTGACTTGGGAGTGTGTTTCGGGGTCTTGAGCGCCCCTATTTGATCCCGTCCTCATCGTGTAATCATTGGTACATTGGGAATTCATGGGACGCAACGTTTTTCTAACCAAAGAGACACCAGACCTTGTTGTCGAAGCCCTTTAAAAACAAGATGATGTGGTGACATTCTGGATTGAAGGCACCCTATATAGTGCCAAAATACCTCATGAGCACAATATAAGCGTCATACCACCCACTCGAAATTCTTTCCCTTAATTTCCCACAAAATCCGAACAGGAACATCAAAATGGGTCAAACCTCGACCCGCAATGCCGCCTGACCCTCGGATTTACTGCCAAAAAATCAAGAAACAAAGGCGGTCACGCCAAGGTGATTCGTTTTACCCCGGCCAAACCGCGTACCCGGTACCATCATTTCCCATATCACGCGCCCTTCCCGCCCGACATCGGGCCGGCGGCACCGCGATCCGGCGCGTTGCTCTTTTGTCATAGGGGAATTGGGGCTCAGCGGCGGTCGCGCGGATCTCGGAGGATCACCCTGCCCCGTCGCCCAGCCACTTGTACATTACCAGCGCATCGACCAGCCCCTGATCGGGATGTGCAAAGGCACGCGGCAGGCGGCCCACGGTTTCAAATCCAAGGCTTTGCCAAAGGCCGATCGCGCCAAGGTTGGTCGCCACCACGAAATTGAACTGCATCGCCAGATAGCCCATGGCACGGGCCTGCTCCTGCGAGGCAAGGCACATCGCGCGTGCGATCCCGCGCCCCCGTGCGGCAGGCGCCACCATATAGCCACAGTTGCACACATGCGCGCCGCCGCCCGGCTGATTGGTCTTGATGTAATAGGTGCCAAGAATCTCGCCGTCGCTCTCGGCCACATAGGTGGCACGCGGCGCACGCATCCACAGATCGAGCACCGCCTCGCGCGTCAGGCCGGGGTCGATGGTATAGGTATCGCCCGCCCGGATCACGCCGCGCAGAATCGGCCAGAGCGCGTCGAAATCTTCGTCGCGCGCCAACCTGATGGTGATTTCTGTCTGATCCAGCATCAAAAGGCCTCCTTGCCCGCCATGGCTAACGGCGGGCAAGCAGCTTGACAAGCCTCAGGCGTTTACGTCAACGACAACCCGTCCCTTGACCTGCCCCTTGAGGATCGCATCGCCAAGGGTCGGCAGGTCGCCAAGGGTCGCCGGCTGAACCATTGCCTCAAGCTTGTCCATCGGCAGATCCTTTGCAATCCGCTCCCAGGCACGCAGACGGTTGGCATAGGGCTGCATCACGGAATCGATGCCCAAAAGGTTCACACCACGCAGCAGGAACGGCACCACCGAAGCAGGCAGGCCCGCACCGCCCGCCAGGCCGACCGCGGCAACCGAGGCGCCGTATTTCATCTGCCCCAGAACCCGCGCCAGCATGGCACCGCCCACGGCATCGACACAGCCGGTCCAGGTCTCTGCCTCAAGCGGGCGCTTGACGGTCTCGTTGATCTCTTCACGCGCGACGATCTGCGTTGCGCCCAGCCCGCGCAGATACTCTTCGGTCTCAGGGCGCCCGGTGACGGCCGCCACCTCATGCCCAAGATGCGCCAGGATCGCCGTCGCCACAGAGCCGACACCCCCTGCGGCGCCGGTCACAAGAACCGGCCCATGCCCGGGCGTCAGCCCGTGATCCTCAAGCGCCATTACCGCCAGCATCGCGGTAAACCCCGCCGTGCCGACCGCCATTGCCTGACGGGTGCTAAGCCCCTCGGGCAGCGGCACCAGCCAATCGGCCCTGACCCGCGCCTTTTGCGAATAGCCGCCCCAATGGGCCTCGCCCACACGCCAGCCGGTCAGAACAACCTTGTCGCCGGGCTTGTAGCGGTCGTCGGCACTCTCCTCGACGGTGCCGGCAAAATCGATGCCCGGAACATGCGGATACTTGCGCACCAGGCCGCCGCCCGGCCCGATGCAAAGCCCGTCCTTGTAATTCACCGTGGAATAATCGACCGCCACGGTCACCTCGGCGTGTGGCAGATCATCAAGCCCGATCTGCGTGACTGCGGCGCTCGTCTTGCCGCTTTCTTCGTCCTTGTTGACAACCAATGCGTTGAACATGTCGCTTTTCCCTTTCCGGCAGAGCCCGCGCCCTGCTTCTTCTTGCTACAAGTATCCCGGGGTGTCTGAGGGGCAGCGCCCCTCAGTCCTGCAGGAGTCTCAGGGCGCTCAGGCCCAGAATGTGTCGCGCACCCGCGCCCTGCGCGGCCCGTCGGGCGCCTCGACCGTCACTTCGGTCCCCGGATCCCAATGGGTCATGCGGATCATGCCAATCGCCGCGTTGGTGGCGAAATCCGGCGACCAGGCCGCAGAGCTGACACGCCCGACCCGTTTGCCATTCGCCGTCACCCCCCACCACCGATCGCATCCGGGCACCTTGGGGCCGTCGATTTCCAGCGCGCGGATTTGCTGCACCGGGCCTTCCTTGGCCACCCGAAGCAAGGCATCCCGCCCGACGCATCCGATCGCGGTATGGGTGTTGCAGAACTTGCCCAGCCCGCATTCATGCGGCGTGTTGTCATCGGTCATGTCATTGCCATAGCTCAGCAACCCGCCCTCGATCCGCTCGATCAGGTTTGGGCACCCTGCATGCACGTCAAGATCCCTGCCCGCCTCCATCAGCGCATGCCAGAGCGGCATGCCGATATCGCTGCCCTCGACATAAATCTCGAACCCGCCCTGCTTGGAATAGCCCGAGCGCGCAATGACCATGTCGCGGCCCTGAAACTCAAAGATGCCATAACGGAAAAACCGGATATCGCGCACGCCATCGCCAAACACCCGCGCCATGAGGTCATCCGCCCTGGGCCCCTGAATGGCCAGCGGGCTTACATCCGGCTCATCCACCAGAACATCAAGCCGCCAGCCATGCGCCGTCGCCTTGACCCAGTAAAGCAGGTCACTGTCGGCAATCGAGATCCACCAGCGATCCTCGGCCAGCTTGACCGCCACCGGATCGTTGAGCATGCCGCCGGTTTCATCGACGATGGGCACGTAATAGCACTGCCCCGGCGTCATACCCCGAAGATCGCGCGGGGTCAGCATCTGCATCAGCCTCGCCGCATCCGGGCCGCGCAGTTCGATCTGACGCTCGCAGGCCACATCCCAGATCTGCACCGCCTCCTTGAGGTGACGGTAATCCTCTTCCACGCTGCGAAACACCGTCGGAAGCAGCATGTGATTATAGACCGTATAGGCCTTGACGCCCGCCGCCTCCACGCCGTCGGAAAACGGCGTGCGGCGCAACCGGCGCGAGGGAGAGATCAGCGCCATCAGCGGGGGCCTTTCCAATCAATCTGACAGATTTCGGCGCTGCGGCCATCAAAATCCCAGACCCGGCCAAAGGCGCGCACGCGGCCCTTGGTGGCGGTGGCAACGGTGATATCCGGCCCCATCCAGTACTCTGTGTTGGTCACGACGATATCATCGCCCTTGTGGCCCTCGACCGGGACCACCTCGCCCTGGATCTTCTTGCCGACCATCAGGCGGCGGGCCTTGCCCTCGGTCTCAAAGACCACCGGCGCACGCTCGGCGCCAAGGAATTCGCTGACCAGCGCGCTGAACAGCCCCGTGGTGCCACGCGCCTTGCCGCTGAAGATATTGATCAGCGCCTCATAGGTCGCATCATCGGCGCGCTCGTCGATATAGGCGGCGACCTTCCAGTTGCCGCGCCCCATCAGGCCGGGGATTTCCAGCATCAACCCGACATTGAGCCCGCTCAGGTCGAGATCGCCATACTGGCCCTCGTCGATCCGCACACCGGCCCAGGCCTGGCAATAGCCCTCGGTGGGCGGGTGTTTGCCAAGGCTCACGACGCAGGGGCAAAAGACCGTGCAGTTACAGTTGAGGATCAACTCCCCCTTGATGGTCCAGGGCACCGTGCCCAATTCGTCCAACGCCATTTTACGGCCTCCTCCAGATTATAGTGACGTCAATAATACCCATGCCGCCCCCGCCAAAAGCGCGATGCCAAGTGGCCGTGTCAGCCAGCGTCCGAGATCCGGCAGCTTTTCCAGCACCATGATCAGCGTCGCCACGCCCATGAAGGCGATGTTCATCACGCCGCCCACAAAGGCCAGCATCATCAGCGCCCAGCAACAGCCCAGGCACACAAGGCCGAGGCGCACGCCATTGCGCCAGGCGCCCTCGTCCCAATACTGCATGAAGAACGCCAGCGGGCGGCGGCATTTCGAAAGGCAGGCCTCTTTTGCCGGGCTGAACTGATAAAGCCCCGCGACGGCCAAAAGCCCCGCCGAGAGGATGCCCGACCTGCTGTCGCCAAAGGCGCTGACCAGCCCGGCCAGGAACAGCACCATCTGCGCGCCCGCCGCCAGCACCGAGAACCCCAGCCAGACCGTTATATAGCCCGCAACCAGCACGGCAAACCGGGTCTGGCCGGTATGCGAGAGGTCGTCATAGGTGGCGAAAGCCGGCAGCGCCGTGGGCGCCATCATCGCCGCCGACATCAGCGCCCACATCAGCGTTATGCGCCAGAACCCGGCGGCATCAGGGGTGACGATGCACAGGCTGGCCAGGAAATCCCCGCCATAGGTTACCGCCCCGGCCCGCAGGGCCTGCGGCAGGGCCATCGCGTACAGCAACACCCAGGCGAGGGCGATCAGGCCGAACAGCGCCAGCCAGTGCCCCCCCGTCATCCGCCTTACCTGCGTTGAAAACATCGCCTCCCCCTGCGAATCATGTCTTGCATTTAAAATGTCAGACAATTAAATGTATGACAAATGAAAATTGATCCCGATAACAAGGCCGACCTTTCGGCACAGATCGCCAAGGCGATCCGCGACGCAATTGTCAGCGGCGATATGATCGTCGATGAACGCCTGCCCTCGGAGGCCGAGCTTGCCGATCAGTTCAACGTGTCGCGCCCGACCGTGCGCGAGGCGCTCAAACGGCTGGCGGCGCAATCGCTGATCCGCACCCAGCGGGGCGCTTTTGGCGGGGCCTTCGTGAACCGGCTCAGCTATGAAGAGGCCTATGGCCAACAGATCACCACCGCCACGCTCCTGCTGTCGATGAACGGCATCAGCTTTGATGTCGCCTGCGAGGCGCGCTATGCGCTGGAACGCGCCTGCACGCCGCTTTCGGCCGCCCGGCGCACCGCCGATATCCTGGCCACGATGCGCGCCGAAATCCACCGACAGGCGCAACCGGGGCTAAGCGACGAAACCTTTTGCGCCTCTGACGTGGCCTTTCACCGGGCCCTGGTCGATGGCGCGGGCAACCCGGTGCTGTCCTATCAGCTTGCAGGCGCAGTCGAAGCGATGCAGCCGCTGATGAACATGATTACCTTCACCGCCCGCTCGCGCGAGGCGATCGTCGCGCTGCATACGCGCATCGCCGACGCCCTTGAGGCCCGCGCGCCCGATGCGGCGCAAGAAGCGCTGCACGAGCTTGAGGCCTACACGCTTCACCTGGGGCGCGACGTGATGGCCACACGAGACAAGGACCGTGCCAACGGCTGAGAGGCCGGAATTGAGTATTTGGGGAAAGATGAAAGTCAGGGCCGGAGGTTTTCATCTTTCTCCAAATACTCATACTCCGCAGACGCGGCGCTCGGCGAGGATGGGGGAATGCGCCAGCGCGGATGATGTTCCCCCTAGAAAGCCCGCCCGCCATAGCCTAAGTTCAACGTCAAGTAGACTGGGCCGCGAGGGTAGCATGAGCGATACGGGACTGCAAAAGCTGGCTTTTTTCCTGCTGGTTGCGCTGATTATGTTCGTCTCGGCCACGGGGGGCGTGTGATGTCCCGGCGTTTTGGCGGCAAGTACAGCCCCTCGGGCGAAGACCCCGCGCAGGCAGCTCAGGGCGCCGGCCCGCGGGGCAGTTTCCGGGGCGCGCGGCGCACGCGCGCGGGCGGGCGGGTCAACCTGTTGTTCTTTGCACCATTACCACTTGCGGCGCGGGCCTTTGGCTCGGGGCCGATTGATCTTGCGTTCAACCTGACAGCCCTTGGCGCGCTTTTGCTGGCCGCCTGGCTGACGCGGCACGGGATATTGGCGCAAGAGGCCTATGAGGCGCGCAAGATTGCGCGGCGCCCTGCATTTCCGCGCAAGATCGCGGCTTCGCTTTTCACCGGGCTGGGGCTTGGCCTTGCGGGATTTGCCGGCGACGGCGGCCTGGTCGGGCCGCTGATCTATGCCGGTCTCGGTGCGGTGCTCCACAGCATGGCCTTTGGGCTTGATCCGTTGAAAGACAAGGGTGTCGAGGGCATCGACACCTTTCAGAGCGATCGAGTGGCGCGCATTGTCGATCAGGCCGAGACCTATCTTGGCGCGATGAGCGCGGCGATTGCCCGTGTCGGCGACCGCCAGGCCGAGGCCCGGCTTGAGCGGTTTCAGGCCAGCGTGCGCGACATGTTGCGCACGGTCGAGGATGACCCGCGCGACCTGACGGCGGCGCGCAAGTATCTGAGCGTGTATCTGATGGGGGCCCGCGATGCCTCGGTGAAATTCGCCGAGCTGCACGCGCGCGCGCCAAACCCCGCCGCACGCGACAGCTATCTCAGCCTGCTCGGAGATCTTGAAGAAAACTTCACTGCCAAGACCCGTGCCCTGATGATCGACAACACCACCGATCTTGATATCGAGATCAGCGTGTTGCGCGATCGCCTTGCGCGCGAAGGCGTTCAGCTTGAAACCAAAGATCTAGTTTAAAAGGGACCAATCATGTCAGATACCATCCGCCAGAAAGCCGAGGCCGCCCTTGCCGATGTCGAGGCCGTGAGCCGCGCCATTTTGCCCGAACCCACCGAGGCCGGTGCAATCGTACCGCTGGAACAGGCCGATGCCCCGGTCGGCGCCGAGATCACCCGCCGCATGGACGAGATCGACATGGGCGATACCAACTCGATCGTTTCGTTCGGGTCTGCCGCGCAGGCCGAATTGCAGGAAATCAGCCAGGCCATGCTTCAGGGCGTGCGCAACAAGGATATCGGTCCGGCGGGCGACAGCCTGCGCGGAATAGTTACCACGATCCGCGGCTTTGCGATCAGCGAACTCGACGTGCGCCGCGAGCGCAGCTGGTGGGAAAAACTGTTGGGGCGCGCCGCCCCATTTGCCAAGTTCACCGCCCGGTATGAACAGGTGCAGGGCCAGATCGACAAGATCACCGACGATCTTCTGGGGCATGAGCATATCCTGCTCAAGGATATCAAATCGCTCGATATGCTTTATGAAAAGACTCTGGCCTTTTATGACGAGCTTGCGCTTTATATCGCTGCGGGCGAGGCCAAGCTGAAAGAGCTCGACACAAAGCAGATTCCCGCCGCCGAGGCTGCTGTCAAAGCCGCCCCCGAGGCCGATCAGGTGATGAAAGCGCAGGAACTGCGCGATCTGCGTGCCGCTCGCGATGACCTTGAGCGCCGGGTGCATGACCTCAAGCTGACCCGTCAGGTGACGATGCAATCGTTGCCGTCAATCAGGCTGGTGCAGGAAAACGACAAATCGCTGGTCACCAAGATCAACTCGACATTGGTCAATACCGTCCCGCTCTGGGAAACCCAGCTTGCCCAGGCGGTGACGATCCAGCGCTCGGCCGAGGCCGCCGCTGCGGTGCGCGGCGCCAATGACCTGACCAATGAATTGCTGACCGCGAATGCCAAGAACCTGCGCTCGAGCAACAAGATGATCCGCGAGGAAATGGAGCGCGGGGTATTTGACATCGAAGCGGTCAAACAGGCCAATGCCGACCTGATCGGCACCATTCAGGAAAGTCTTCAAATCGCCGACGCGGGCAAGGCCAAACGCGCCGCCGCCGAGGAAGACCTCAAGAAGATGGAGGCCGAATTGCGCGACACGCTGGCCTCTGCCAAGGCGCGCAGGGATGGTGTAGGCGACAACGCCGGCACCTCCGTGCCCAAGGGCTGAGAGGCACGGTGCGGATGCGCGGCATTGCATGGTCGGGGCTTTGGGCTTTGGGACTGATGGCGCTGGCGGGCTGCGAGATGGCACCGCTGGCGCCGACGGCGCGCCCGGTCGAGCGGCCTGCGGGCGTAGGGCCGTCCTCGGGGGCGGCCACGCCCTCGGCCAATAGTGCGGCGCTCGCGCGCTATTACGCGCGCCTCGAGGCGGACCTGCTTAATCGCGGCTTGTTGCGCCGCGACGGTGGCGGGCCGGACACGCCCTATAGCGACACCGATCTGGCGCGTAATTTCGAGCGGATCGCATTTTACGACGAATACGCGCAGGGCGCGGGCTTTCGGCCATCATCGGGGCGTGCCGGGGGGCTGCGCAAATGGGATGGCCCGGTGCGCATGAGCGTAGAGTTCGGCGCCTCGGTTCCCGAAGAGCAGCGCGTTGACGACAGGGCGATGGTCGCCGGTTATGCCGCGCGCCTCGCGCGTATCACCCGCCACCCGATAAGCGCAGGCAGCAGCAGGCCGAATTTCCACGTGCTTATCATGGGCGAGGATGACCGCGACGCCGCCCTTGCGCGCATCCGTCAGCTTGTGCCCAATGCGGGCCCCTCGACGATTGAGATTTTCCGCGACATGCCGCGCACCATCCACTGTCTCGTGGTGGCGTTTTCCGGCGAGGGCGAGGATTTCACCTATCGCCGCGCCATCGCCTTTATCCGCGCCGAGCATCCACCTTTGATGCGCGAGTCCTGCGTGCATGAAGAGCTTGCGCAGGGCCTTGGCCTTGCCGACGACAGCCCGCAGGCGCGCCCCTCGATCTTTAACGACGACGACGAGTTTGCGCTTTTGACCAGCCATGACGAAGAGCTGTTGCGCCTGCTCTATTCCCCCGACCTTGTTCCGGGCATGACCGCCGACCAGGCCCGCCCCATTATCCGCCGCCTGCTTGACCAACGCAGCGGCGGTCCGGTTTAATTCGCGATACAGGAGTTTCCCGATGTCCATTTTCGATTTCCTCTCAGGACAGTTCATCGACGTCATCCACTGGACCGATGATACCCGTGACACGATGGTCTGGCGGTTCGAGCGCGAGGGGCATGAGATCAAGTACGGCGCCAAGCTGACCGTGCGCGAGGGACAGGCGGCGGTGTTTGTGCACGAGGGGCAGCTGGCCGATGTGTTCACGCCCGGTCTCTATATGCTCGAAACCAACAACATGCCGATCCTGACCTCGCTCAATCATTGGGATCACGGCTTTCGCTCGCCGTTCAAATCCGAAATCTATTACGTCAACACCACCCGGTTCAACGATCTAAAATGGGGCACCAAAAACCCGATCATGCTGCGCGATCCGGAGTTCGGGCCGACCCGCATCCGCGCCTTTGGCACCTATACCGTGCGGGTCAGCGACGCGGCGAAATTCCTGACCGAGATCGTCGGCACCGATGGTGAATTCACCATGGACGAGATCAGCTATCAGATCCGCAACATTATCGTGCAGGCGTTTTCACGCATCATCGCGGGCGCGGGCATCCCGGTGCTTGATATGGCGGCCAACACGCGCGAGCTTGGCAAGCTGGTGGCGACCGAGATTTCCGCCGTGGTGGCCGACTACGGCCTGACGATCCCCGAGTTCTATATAGAGAACATATCGCTTCCGCCCGCCGTGGAAGAGGCGCTGGACAAGCGCACCTCGATGGGGGTGGCGGGCGACCTTAACCGCTTTACCAAGTATTCCACCGCCGAGGCGATGACCGCCGCCGCGCATAATCCCGCCGGGGGCGGCGGTATGGGCGCGGGTCTTGGCATGGGGATGGGCATGGCGATGGCCCAGCAGATGAGCGAGCAAGGCCCGTGGGGCCCTCGTCCGGCCTCTCAGCCAGCCACGCAAACCCCGCCACCGCCGCCGCCGGTCGAGCATGTCTGGCATATCGCCGAGGGCGGCGAGACCAGCGGCCCGTTTTCCAAGGCCTCGATGGGGCGGATGGCGCGCGAAGGCAAGCTGACCCGGCAAACCCATGTCTGGACCCCCGGTCAGGATGGCTGGATGCTGGCCGAGGATGTCGACGAGCTGGCGCAGCTGTTTACGGTTCTGCCCCCACCCCCGCCAGCGGCCTGAAGCCGATGCGCCGGGATGCGGCCGGCGCGATCCATGACTGAGGACACATCCCACACCGCGCCTGCACCCGGAGACCTGCCATGACCTTTGACCGAGACCTGATTTCCAACGACAACCCGATGGAACGCATCGTCGGGTTCAGCCGCGCCGTGCGCGTCGGCCCTTTCATCTCGGTCGGCGGCACGGCGCCGGTGGGCGCTGACGGAAAGACCGTCGGGATCGGGGACGTCGCGATGCAGACCCGCCAATGCATCGAGATCATCAAAGCCGCGTTGGAGCAAGCCGGATCGGGCCTGCATGACGTGGTGCGCACACGGGTCATCCTGACCGACATCGACAACTGGAAAGCAGCCATTGATGTCCGCAAGGAGTATTTCGCGGATGTCCGACCGGTCGACACGATCATGGCAATCGACCGTTTCGTGAACCCCGAATGGCTGATCGAGCTGGAAGCTGACGCGATCATCGCAAACTGGAACGGGTGACCACCGGAATGACTTCGGAGCATCGCTTTCCCTGTCAAAGCTGTGGCGCCGATTACCGGTTCGATCCCGATCATGGGCAACTGGTCTGTGACCACTGCGGCGATACCTGTGCCATAGACACCGGCGGCCCGTGGCAGGGCGGCATCCGGGAACTTGATTTCAAGGAGGCGGTCAATGCCCGACTGCCCGAGCAGGAGATCGAGGAAACCCGCGTCACCACCTGCACAAGCTGTGGCGCACAGGTCGAGCTTGACGAGGCCACCCATGCCAGGGAATGCCCGTTCTGCGCCTCGCCCGTGGTCACCGGCACCGGCACCCACCGCCACATCAAACCGCGCGCCCTTCTGCCGTTTGCGCTTGACGAAGGCACCGCGCGCAGGGCGATGACCGACTGGCTTGGGAGGTTGTGGTTTGCCCCCAACGGGTTGCGCGACTATGCCCGCAAGGGCCGCGCGATGGAGGGCATCTATGTGCCCTACTGGACCTATGACGCCGACACCAAATCGACCTATCGCGGCGAACATGGCACGGTTTATTACGTCAACCAAAGCGTGCGGCGCGACGGCAAGACCCATCAGGTGCGGGTTGCCAAGGTCCGCTGGCGCCCGGTGTCGGGGCGGGTGGCGCGGTTCTTTGACGACGTGCTTGTCCTGGCCTCGACCTCTTTGCCCAAGCGGTTCACCGATGCGCTTGAGCCTTGGGATCTGGCCGCGCTTGAACCCTACCGCCCCGAATACCTCGCCGGGTTTCGCGCCGAGGGGTATACCGTCGACCTTGAAACCGGGTTTGACGAGGCGCGCGCGCATATGGACCGGGTGATCGCGCGCGACGTGCGCTTTGACATCGGCGGCGACCGCCAGAGGATTCACGACATCCAGACCCGGATCGGCGATGTGACCTTCAAGCATGTCCTGCTGCCGGTCTGGCTTGCGGCCTATAAATACCGCGGCAAGACCTATCGGTTCGTCGTCAACGGCCGCAGCGGGCAGGTCCAGGGCGAACGCCCCTACTCGGCCTGGAAGATCGCCCTTGCCGTGCTTTTCGGGGCGGTTATTGCGGCGGCTGTGGGCTATGTGCTAGCACTCAACCAAGGGGAGTTCTGAGCCATGCGATCAAGCCGCAACATCCAGATCGTATCTGCCCATGCAGGCGGCGAAGTGGGCGATGTCATCACCGGCGGCGTGGCCCCGCCCCCCGGCGCGACGATGTGGGAAAAATCCCGCTTCATCGCCCGCGACGACAAACTGCGCCAATTCGTTCTGAATGAACCACGCGGCGGCGTATTTCGCCACGTGAACCTTCTGGTGCCGCCAACCGATGCACGCGCCGACATGGGCTTTGTCATCATGGAACCCGCCGACACCCCGCCGATGTCGGGCTCGAACACGATCTGCGTGGCGACCGTGCTTTTGGAAACCGGCATCCTTGAGATGTCAGAGCCTGAAACCCGCCTGACGCTCGAGGCGCCCGGCGGCCTTGTGGCGGTGCGCGCCGAATGTTCAGAGGGCAAGGTCACACGCATCCACCTGCAAAACCTGCCCTCCTTCGCCGCACGCCTTGACGCAAGGCTCGACCTGCCGGGACTGGGCAATATCACCGTCGACACGGCCTTTGGCGGCGACAGCTTCGTGGTGGTCGATGCACCGGCGCTTGGGCTTGACCTTGTGCCGGGCGCTGCGCGTCACCTGGCAGAGCTTGGCACCCGCATCAGCGCCGCCGCGACCGAACAACTCGGCTTTCATCACCCGACAAATCCCGACTGGCGCCATTTCTCTTTTTGCCTCTTCGCCACCGCGCCCAAACGCACCTCGACCGGCCTTGAGGCACGCCACGCCGTGGCGATCCGCCCCGGCAAGATCGACCGCTCGCCCACCGGCACCGCACTCTCGGCACGCATGGCGCTTTTGCACGCACGCGGCGAGATGGGCCTTGGCGACCGCTATAGCGCGACCTCGCTGATCGGCTCGCGCTTTGACGGTATCATTGCTGACGCGCTGGATCTGGGCGGCACCGCCGCGATCCTGCCCGAAATCTCCGGTCAGGCCTGGATCACCGGAACCCACAACCTGATGCTTGACCCCGATGATCCCTGGCCGCTTGGCTACCGCCTGTCGGACACATGGAACGGCGCGCAAGAGGCCTCGAATGACAGATGAATTCAACCACCTGCGCCACACGCTCGATGCGCGCTATTCCTGCCGCGCTTTTCGCCCCGATCCGGTGCCGGACGCGACCATCCAACAGATCGTCATGGCTGCGGGTCGTGCTCCGTCATGGTGCAACGCTCAGCCCTGGAAGGTCACCGTCACCCACGGCCCCGAAACCGCGCGCTTTCGCGACGCGATGCTCGCGGCGGTGCAAGACGACACGCCCGCACCCGACCTGACCTGGCCCACAAGCTATCCCGGCGCCCATGGCACGCGCCGCCTTGAATGCGGGCTGCAACTCTACGAAGCCGTGGGAATCGCGCGCCATGACCGCGCCGCACGGGCCGAACAATCCCTGCTAAACTATCACTTCTTCGGCGCCCCGCATGTCGCCATCATCCAGTCCGAGGCCGCGCTTGGCCCTTACGGCGCGATGGATACCGGCGGTTTCATCACCGCCTTCACGCTGGCGGCGACGGCACTTGGCCTTGGCAGTATCGCCCAGGCCTCGGTTGCGGCCTATGCGCCGATGATCCGCGCGCATTTCGACCTGCCCGACAGCCGCCTGATCCTCTGCGCGATCTCCTTTGGTTGGCCCGACCCCGATCACGCCGCCAACAGCTTTCGCACCAGCCGCGCCGATCTCTCAGAAATCTACGACCCAAGATAAAGGCTCCCCATGCGCGCCCTTCTGCAACGTGTCTCCGAGGCCAGCGTCGCCGTTGACGGAAAGGTCATCGGCCAATGCGGCCCCGGCCTGCTGATCCTGATCTGCGCCATGCAGGGCGATACCGAGGTCGAGGCAGATCAGCTTGCCAGCAAGATCGCCAAACTGCGCATCTTCACCGATGAGGCGGGCAAGATGAACCGCTCCATCCTGGACACAGCAGGCTCGGCCCTGGTGATCAGCCAGTTCACCCTTGCCGCCGATACAAGCCGCGGCAACCGTCCCGGCTTTTCACGCGCCGCCCCGCCCGTCGAGGGCCGCCGCCTCTACGAGTATTTCGCAGCCCAAATCGCCGCTCAGGGCATCGCCACCCAAACCGGCCGGTTCGGCGCCGACATGAAGGTCCGCCTCGTCAACGACGGCCCCGTCACCCTCTGGATGGAAAGCTGAACTCCTTCTTCTTGCCGAAAATATCCCGGGGAGTTTGAGGGGCAGCGCCCCTCATTCTCAAACCGAAAAGAGCGCGCCGCAGGCGCTCCGCCGGGTCAGGCGTCTCATGGCGCGCGCGATTCAGGCCCTTTCAAGAGATGTCTTTCACCGGGAACTGACAAAACCGGCATAATTTCCGGGTAACCAAGCGGGTTGCGATGGATTTCGGAAAGCCGCAGGCCATCCAGCGGTGACAAAACCCATCGCGTGCCCCGTCTCTTGCCTTGAAACGGTGCGTAAAAATGCCGTCACGGGGCTTGACGGGCGGGCTTTGGGCCAACACTGTCACACAGTTTTCATAATCTCCGAACCGCCAAGGATTCCGACGTGAGCACCCAACTTTCCGATACCGTTGCGCTTTTGCGTGACCTGATTGCCTTTCCGACCGTGTCAGAAGTGAGCAATCTGGACATGATCGCCTACCTTGCTCATGTGCTGGAATCCCACGGCGCGCAGGTCGACATCTTTCATGACGAGATCGGCCACAAGGCCAACCTTTTCGCAACCATCGGCCCCGAGGTCGATGGCGGCATCGTCCTGTCGGGGCACTCCGACGTGGTGCCGGTCGCGGAACAGGATTGGGCCAGCGACCCGTTCGAGCTTATTGAACATGACGGCCATCTTTATGGGCGCGGCACCTGTGACATGAAGGGGTTCATCGCCGCCGCCACCGCCATGGCCCCGGTCTTTGCCGGACACGTCAAGGACCGTCCGCTGCATTTCGCCTTTACCTATGACGAGGAAGTCGGATGCTTTGGGGCGCAGGCCCTTGTCGACAGCCTCAAGGCCAAGGGCATCCGCCCCGGCGTGGCAATCATTGGCGAACCGACCAGCATGCGCATCATCGAGGGGCACAAGGGGTGCTATGAATATACCACCCATTTCAGCGGACTTGCCGGGCATGGCTCTGCCCCGGACCGGGGGGTGAATGCCGTGGAATATGCCGCGCGCTATATCAATCGCCTGCTGGTGCTCAAGGATGCGCTTCGCGACCGCGCCCCTGCCAACAGCCGCTTTGACCCGCCCTGGACCACGATCAACACCGGAAGCATGAAGGGCGGCGTCGCCCATAACGTGATTGCCTCAAACGCCAGCATCGAGTGGGAAATGCGCCCGGTACAGGCTACGGATGCGAATTTCGTCAAGGATGACCTGCGCCAGTATTGCCAGGAGGTGCTGTTGCCCGCCATGCGAAGCATCTGCCCAGACGCCAATATCGTGACCGAAGTCATCGGCGAGGTTGACGGGCTGGAACCCGCAGAAATGAACGAGGCCAAGGCGATCCTGATGGAGCTGACCGGGGCCGATGGCGCAGCCCTTGTACCGTTTGGCACCGAGGCCGGCATCTTTCAGCAATACGGCATGTCGGCGGTGGTCTGCGGACCGGGATCCATTGATCAGGCGCATAAGCCCGATGAATATGTCTCACTCGACCAGCTTCAGCAATGCCTGGACATGCTCGGGCGACTTGGCACCAAACTGGCCGCCTGAGCCCCCGTCCCGGCCAGGCCTTGCGAAATTTTACTTGGAAAAAATCCGCCCTCGCCCTAGCCTGTCAGGGTGACAGGCGTAACGATATGGGTTTTCAGGTCTCCGGAAAGGGACGGCATCCGCTATTGTCCTCCAGTTTGTGCATAAGCGGGCCGCGGTATCACAATGGCACTCAAAATTATCGGATCGGGTTTCGGACGCACCGGAACAATGTCAACCAAACTGGCCCTCGAACATCTTGGCTTCGGGCCCTGTCACCATATGGTCGAGGTCATGGAAAACCCGGCCCAACCGGCGCATTGGGCCGCGATATCCGCCGGCCGGCCGGTGGATTGGAATGCGGTTTTTGACGGCTACAACGCCCAGGTCGACTGGCCCGGCGCAGCGGTCTGGCCACAGACCATCACCGCCTTTCCCGAGGCCAAGGTGATCCACACCGAACGCCCGGAAGACGCCTGGTGGAACAGCTTCAGCACCACGATCAGCAAGTTTTTCACAAATGCCCCCGACATGGACCTGCCGCCACATATCCATGATATCTTTCGCACGATGTCGGGCTGGTTCCTGAAGGATACCTTCGAGGATCACACCGACCGCGACTGTGCGATTGCCGCCTATCGCGCGAACAATCAGGCGGTGCGCGATCAGGTTCCCTCCGACCGCCTTCTGGTGTTTCATGTCGCAGACGGCTGGCAGCCGCTCTGCGACTTCCTGGAGGTGCCGGTTCCCGATATCCCGTTCCCGCGCAGCAATCCGCGCGATGAGTTCTGGGCACATTTCGGCGGCGAACCGGACTAACCCCGCCCAGAGGACAAGGCCGACACGCAAGAGCCGGGCGCGTCGCCGCTCAGCGCTTGCGGAAGGTCAGGTAATGCGGCACGCGCCCCTCGCGCAGGGCTTTTTGCTCGTAGCGCGTGGACATCCAGTCATCCCAGGGATCGCGCCAATCGGCGGGGCGTTCAGCGAGCCATTCAAACCCATGGCGCGGCACCTCTTCCAGGGTCTGGCGGACATAATCCGGAATATCAGTTGCCACGCGAAAAATGGCACCCTTTTTCATGACCTTGCAGAGCGGCGTTAAATGCTCTTCGGTGACAAACCGGCGTCTGTGATGGCGCTTTTTCGGCCATGGATCGGGATAAAGCAGAAAGGCGCGGGATATCGAATTTTCCGGCAGGACATCAAACATGTGACGCACATCGCCGGGATAAACGGCGATGTTTTCCGCCCCGGCCTCGCGGATTTTTCCCAACAGCATGGCGACGCCGTTGATGAAGGGCTCACAGCCGATTATCCCGACGTCGGGGTTTTGAACGGCCTGATGCACCATGTGCTCGCCGCCACCAAAACCGATTTCAAGCCAGACGTCCCTGTCACCGAAAAGCGATTTCAGGTCAATGAGGTTACGGTCGGGGTTCTCGTCCCATCCGACCGCCCCCGGCGACAGTTTCGCCAGATCTTCGTCAAGATAGGCCTCTTGGCTCGGGCGCAGTGTCTTGCCCTTGAAGCGACCGTAGAAGTTGCGCCATGGCGCCCCTGAAGGATGTCTGTCGCGCGTCATATACACTTAAACCGGCGCGCGAAGAACGCGCGCCGACCCCTTGATTAAACAGCCTTTTTCAAGGCCTCGATCAGATCGGTTCGTTCCCAGCTAAAGCCGCCGTCGGCCTCGGGCGCGCGGCCGAAATGGCCATAGGCCGCCGTGCGTGAATAGATTGGGCGGCACAGATCGAGATGCTCGCGGATACCACGCGGGGTCAGATCCATGCAGGCCTCGACCGCTTTTTCGATCTGCATGTCGTGCACCTCGCCGGTGCCATGGGTATCGACATAGATCGACAGCGGTTTGGCCACGCCGATCGCATAGCTAAGCTGAAGGGTACAGCGTTTCGCAAGGCCGGAGGCCACGACGTTTTTCGCCAGATAGCGCGCCGCATAGGCCGCCGAGCGGTCCACCTTGGTCGGGTCCTTGCCCGAGAACGCGCCGCCGCCATGCGGGGCCGCGCCACCGTAGGTGTCCACGATGATCTTGCGCCCGGTCAGGCCCGCATCGCCATCCGGTCCGCCGATCACGAAGGTGCCGGTTGGATTCACCCACCATTCGGTTTTCCCGGTCAGCCAGCCCGCCGGCAGAACCTCTTGAATATAGGGCTCGACAATGGCGCGGATGTCATCGCTGGTCTGGGTTTCGTCGGTGTGCTGGGTCGAAAGCACAAGCTGTGTCACCTCGACCGGGCGGCCGTCTTCATAGCGCAGGGTCAGCTGCGATTTCGCATCCGGCCCCAATGTCGGCTCGACCCCGGATTTGCGCACCTCCGCCAGACGCTTGAGGATCGCGTGTGAATAGAGAATGGGGGCCGGCATCAGCTCGGTCGTTTCATCGACGGCATAGCCGAACATGATTCCCTGATCACCGGCGCCGTCGCGGTCCACGCCCTGCGCGATATGTGCCGATTGCGGATGCAAGAGATTCTGGAACGCCAGGTTCTCCCAGTGGAATTTATCCTGCTCATAACCAATATCGCGCACGCAATCGCGCACGATATCCTCGACCCCGCCCATGAAGGTCTTGAGACGCTGAGGATCCGACAGACCAACCTCACCGCCGACCACGACACAGTTGGTGGTGGCGAAGGTTTCACAGGCCACCCGCGCATTGGCTTCTTCGGCGAGAAAGGCATCAAGGATGGCGTCCGAGATGCGATCACACACCTTGTCGGGATGCCCTTCCGAGACGGACTCGGAGGTGAAGAGATAGTTCTGTCTTGCCATGAAAACGCTCCAATAAGTTATATCGCCACGCCAGGAAGCCGTTGTGACGACAGATCAAACGGCCATAGATCGGAAGAGCACACGTCTG